>CANNNH010000160.1 GCA_947505915.1 Comamonadaceae bacterium | reverse complement strand
TTGGACGAAGTCGCCATTGGCGAGTGGTGCCGCCAGATGGCGACGCTTGCCAAGGCGGACCCTGCACGAGAAATCATCATGGTTTCCAGTGGCGCGATTGCCGAAGGCATGAAGCGACTGGGTTGGACCACCCGACCCCACGAGTTGCATGAGCTGCAAGCGGCGGCGGCGGTGGGGCAAATGGGCTTGGCGCAAATGTACGAAACCAAGCTGCGCGAGCAAGGTCTTCGCAGCGCGCAGGTGCTGCTCACACACGCCGATTTAGCCGACCGCGAGCGCTACCTCAATGCACGTTCCACCTTGTTGACTTTGCTGCAACACAAGGTTTTACCTGTCATCAATGAAAACGACACGGTGGTGAACGACGAAATCAAGTTTGGCGATAACGACACCTTGGGGGCGCTGGTGGCAAACTTGGTGGAGGCGGACGCTTTGGTGATCTTGACCGACCAAAAGGGTTTGTTCACCGCCGACCCGCGTGTGGACGCGAATGCCAGCTTTGTGCATGAAGCCAAAGCGGGCGACCTTGCGTTGGAAGTCATGGCGGGGGGTGCGGGCTCGAGCATCGGCAAGGGCGGCATGATCACCAAAATACTTGCCGCCAAAAGGGCTGCAGGCTCGGGTGCCAGCACCGTGATCGCTTGGGGGCGCGAACCCGATGTGTTGCTGCGCTTGGCCGCAGGTGAGGGTTTGGGCACCTTGTTGGTGGCACCTACCCACAAGCAGCAAGCGCGAAAGCAGTGGATGGTGGATCAACTGCAACTGCCTGGCGCGGTCTGGGTAGATTCGGGCGCCGTCAGCAAGGTAAGCCGCGAGGGCAAAAGTTTGCTACCCATAGGAATGAACAGCGTTCAAGGCGAGTTCTCACGCGGAGACATCATTGCCATTTGCGATGAGCACGGCAAAGCTTTTGCCCGAGGCTTGGCCAACTATGCAAGCGCTGAAGCGCGTTTGTTGTGCCGCAAGGCGTCAAGCGAGATTGAAAAACTGCTGGGTTATGTGGCCGAACCCGAGATGGTTCACCGCGATAATTTGGTGCTCACCGCTTAATTGGGCGCAGTGGGGCGCTGTTCAGCGCCGTCCATGGCATCGGCATGACGCATCCCTTGGCGTAAAAAACGGCTTTTGGGTTCTTGTTGCGGCAGATAGCGTGACAATTCGGTCAGCGCCAATTCGTAGACGCCTCGCTTGAAATCGACCACGGAGTCCAGTGGCACCCAATAGTCATTCCAGCGCCAAGCGTCGAACTCTGGGTGGGTGCTGGCGCGCAGGTTCAAGGCGTGATCAGGCACTACCAATTGCAGCAAAAACCATATTTGTTTTTGCCCCTTGTAATGACCGCGTGCATCCTTGCGGATGTAGCGATCTGGCACTTCATAGCGCAACCAGTCTCGGGTTCGGGCGACGATGCGCACATGTTCTGCCAACAGCCCCACTTCTTCTTGCAATTCCCGAAACATGGCTTGCTCGGGAGTTTCGCCGCGGTCGATGCCGCCTTGCGGAAATTGCCAGCTGTGTGTGCGAATGCGCTTGCCCCAAAAAACCTGATTCCTCTGATTGAGCAGAATGATGCCGACGTTAGGCCTAAAGCCATCGCGGTCAAGCATAATCAAACCTCAAATTTTCAACTGAGTCCATTATGCACAGACAACGACTTGCATCAATAGGGCTGACCATTCCTTTATGCCGATTTATTCGGCACAGCAGACCATGAAAGCCTCACAATTCCTCATCTCCACCCTCAAAGAAGCCCCTGCCGACGCTGAGGTCGCCAGCCATCAGCTGATGATGCGCGCCGGCATGATCAAAAAGCTGGGTGCAGGCATTTATACCTACATGCCCATGGGTTTGCGGGTGATTCGCAAGGTTGAGGCCATCGTGCGCGAGGAGATGAACCGTGCTGGCGCCATCGAGTTGACTATGCCAGTCGTGCAACCCTCTGAGCTGTGGCAAGAGACTGGCCGGTTTGAAAAAATGGGCCCCGAGTTGCTGCGCATCCAAGACCGCCATGGCCGCGACTTTGTGGTGCAACCCACCAGCGAAGAGGTGGTCACCGACATCGCGCGCCAAGAATTGCGCAGCTACAAGCAGTTGCCGAAAAACCTCTACCAAATACAAACCAAGTTCCGCGATGAGCGCCGCCCGCGTTTTGGTTTGATGCGTGGGCGCGAGTTCACCATGAAAGACGCCTACAGCTTTGACCGCGACGCCGACGCCGCCAAGGCCAGCTACCAGATGATGGCGCAGGCCTATCGCGCGATCTTCGACCGCTTTGGCCTGCGTTACCGTGCGGTGGCGGCAGACAGCGGCGCGATTGGCGGCGACCTGAGCGAAGAGTTTCAAGTGATTGCCGCCACGGGTGAGGACGCCATCGTCTATTGCCCCAGCAGCGACTACGCCGCCAACATGGAAAAAGCCGAAGCCTTGGCGCCACCGCAGGCGCGACCTGCCGCCACCCAAGCTTTGACCAAAAGCCCCACCCCTGGCAAAAGCACCTGCGCCGATGTGGCCGAGCTTTTGGGCCTATCTTTGACGAAAACCATTAAATCACTGGTTTTAGCGACAGATGAGCTCAATAACGAGGGTTTTGTCGTCAAATCGCAGGTTTGGCTGCTGCTGGTTCGCGGTGACCATGACATGAACGAGGTGAAGGTGGGCAAGTTGCCAGGCTTTGAAAAAGGCTTCCGATTTGCCACCATCGCCGAAATTGAAGACCATTTTGGTTGCAAACCCGGCTATTTAGGGCCTATCGGATTGCAAAAGCCGTTAAAAATCGTCATTGACCGCGAAGTGGCTGTGATGGCCGATTGGGTGTGTGGTGCCAACGCGGTCGACTTTCACATGACCGGTGCGAATTGGGATCGCGACCTGCCCGAGCCAGACTTGGTGGCCGATATCCGCAACGTGGTGGCCGGTGACGCCTCGCCTGACGGCAAAGGCGTGTTGGCGATTGAGCGCGGCATTGAGGTGGGACACATTTTTTACCTCGGCACCAAGTACAGCCAAGCCATGAACGCCACATTTTTGGCAGACGATGGCAAGCCCAAGCACTTCGAGATGGGTTGCTACGGCATTGGCATCACCCGCTTACCCGCCGCGGCCATCGAACAAAACCACGATGCCAAAGGCATCATTTGGCCCGACGCTTTAGCACCCTTCACCGTGGTGATCTGCCCCATTGGCCCCGACCGCAGCCCCGATGTCAAATCTGCTGCAGACAAGCTTTATGCCGATTTGCTGGCCGTCGGTGTGGACGTGATCTTGGACGACCGAGGCGAGCGCCCGGGTGCCATGTTCGCCGACTGGGAACTGATCGGCGTGCCGCACCGCGTCACGGTTGGCGACAAAGGTCTTAAAGACGGCTTGGTGGAATACCAGCACCGCCGCGACACCGAGGCCAGCAAGGTGGCGGTGGGTGAGGTGGCGGGGTTTTTGCAGGCGAAGTTGGGCGTTTAAAACCCACTATCTGTTGAGGGTGCCACAGGCAAATGCGTAATTTTTCAAAATGGTTATTTGCATCATTGCTTTATCTGGTTTCCAGCATCACATCCGCCGGACCGCAACGCGAAGAACACCTGGCAGACTCAGTGCGCATTGCCATGTCCTCAGCGGTGGCCGACCTGCCACCACCCACGCCTTACTTGCCCACTGCGCAAGACCACGCGGCTTATGACAAGTGGTACAGGCACACCCAAGCCCAGCTTGAGCGCAAACTCAAAGACAAAAAAGGCCAGCTACGTTTACCCGAACTTGCATCGCCCGAATTGCAGCAGGCGTTTTTACAAACGGTTTGGTACGAGAGCCGCCGTGCCGCGCTAGATCCCACCTTGGTGATGGGTTTGATCGAAGTGGAAAGCGGCTTTAGAAAATTTGCCATCAGCAGCGCTGGGGCGCGGGGTGTGATGCAAGTCATGCCTTTTTGGACGCGACAGCTGCGCGCAGCTGATGCCTCTGTGTTGTTTCAGTGGCAAGCGAATATGCGGTTCGGTTGCGTTATCTTGCGCCATTATTTGGCGCTAGAGCAAGGAGATATGCGCATGGCCTTGGGCCGCTACAACGGCAGCCGAGGCCAACAGGCTTACCCGCAGTCAGTAATTGCTGCACAGCGGCGCTGGCAACCTTGAACTTCAACTATGGGGTTTTAAGCGCCTAATAAATTTGACAGTTCGCCGCTCTCATACATCTCGGTCATGATGTCCGAACCGCCAACGAACTCGCCCTTGACATACAACTGGGGAATGGTGGGCCAGTTGCTGTACTCTTTGATGCCTTGGCGGATATCAGCGTCATCCAACACATTGACGGTGGTCATGGTTTTGGTGTCCACGCCGCTGGCTTTGAGCAGCTGCACCGCACGGCCGGAAAAGCCGCACATGGGGAAGCTGGCATTGCCCTTCATGAACAACACGACCTCGTTGCTTTTGACCAATTGGTCGATACGTTGCTGCACATCACTCATAGAAAACTCCCATAAACACTGGGCATTTGCCCGTTAAGTACGCTGATTATTTCACTTCTGGCCACTGGCCCCCGCTGCAGCGCTTTATGCCCGCAAGGTCCACACGGCTTTGTACCTGCAAAAAGCCGCGCTGCACAAGCATGGCACAAACCGCAGGCGCTTGGTCAAAACCATGCTCCAGCAGCAGCCAAGCACCGGCATTGAGGTGATTGGGGGCTTGCTCGATGATGTGGCGGATGTCGTCCAAGCCGTCTGCACCGCTGACCAAAGCTTGGCGAGGCTCTGAGTGCAGGGCAGGCAAATGTGGGTCACCCTCGGCAATGTAGGGGGGGTTGGAGACGATCAGGTCAAACTGATCCTGCAACTGTGCAAACCAGCTGCTATGAACAAAATT
>CANNNH010000159.1 GCA_947505915.1 Comamonadaceae bacterium | reverse complement strand
TTATTCGCTGGTGGCCAACTTGGGTGCCAGCATTGGTTTTTGGCCTTCGCTGCTGCTGGCTGCGCTGGCTGTGGCCGCCTTGGGCGCTTTGGTCGAGGTGCTGCTGCTGCGCCGCATTTACCGCGCGCCGGAGTTGTTTCAGTTGCTGGCCACTTTTGCCCTCGGCCTGGTTATCAAGGACGGCGTGCTGTGGTTCTGGGGCCCCGAAGAGCTGCTCGGGCCCCGCGCGCCCGGTCTCACCGGCTCGGTGTCGATTCTGGGGCGGCAGTTCCCTTCGTACGACCTCTTTTTGATTGTGGCGGGCCCCGTGGTGCTGGGCCTGCTGTGGCTGCTGCTCACCAAAACGCGCTGGGGCACGCTGGTGCGCGCCGCCACGCAAGACCGTGACATGGTCAGCGCGCTGGGCGTCAACCAGGCCTGGCTGTTCACGGCGGTATTTGCCCTCGGCGCCTTTCTGGCCGGGTTGGGCGGCGCCTTGCAGCTGCCACGCGAGCCGGCCAACCTGGAAATGGACCTGAACATCATCGGCGCCGCCTTCGTGGTGGTGGTGGTGGGCGGCATGGGTTCGATTCCCGGCGCGTATGTGGCGGCGCTCCTGATCGCCGAGCTCAAGGCCATCTGCATCTGGCTGGGGCTGGTCGAGATCGCCGGCGTCAGCATCTCGTTTTCCAAGCTCACGCTGGTCGTTGAGTTTGTGGTGATGGCGGTGGTGCTGGTGGCCAGGCCCTGGGGTCTGTTCGGCCGGCCGCAGTCGCCGAGCCGCCATGCGAGCGCGGCCGAGCAACCGCTGCGCGCGCCGGGCCAGGTAGCAGGCTATGCGCGCTGGGCCGTGCTGGCACTGCTGGTGCTGTTGCCATTGCTGGCAGTGCAGTCACCCTATGTCACCGTGCTGATGATTGACCTGCTGATCGCCGCCTTGTTCGCGGCCAGCCTGCACTTCATCATGGGGCCGGCCGGCATGCACTCGTTTGGTCACGCGGCTTATTTCGGGCTGGGCGCTTACGCTGCGGCGCTGCTGGTACGCAGCCTGCAACTGCCCATGGAAGTGGCCCTGATGGTCGCGCCGGTGGCGGCGGGATTGGGCGCCTTTTTGTATGGCTGGTTTTGCGTGCGGCTGTCGGGCGTTTATCTGGCCATGCTGACGCTGGCCTTTGCACAAATCACCTGGGCTATTTGCTACCAGTGGGACGCCTTCACCGGCGGCAGCAACGGGCTGACCGGGGTCTGGCCGGCCCAGTGGCTGTCTGACAAACGCAACTACTACTACCTGACGCTGGCCCTGGTGGCCGGGAGCATCTTGCTGTTGCACCGAATTTTGTATTCGCCCTTCGGCTACGCACTGCGCGCCGGCCGCGACTCGGCGCTGCGTGCAGACGCCATTGGCATGAACGTCAAGCGCTTGCAATGGGTGGCTTTTGTGCTGGCTGGTACTTTTGCCGGGCTGGCCGGTGCGCTCTATGCTTTTTCTAAAGGCAGTATTTCGCCCGAGAGCCTGCACGTGGGCAAGTCGATTGACGGCCTGGTGATGGTTTTGCTGGGCGGCCTGCAAACCCTGGTCGGCCCGGTGGTGGGTGCGCTCACCTTCACCTGGCTGCACGACACGGTGGCGCGCAACACCGACTACTGGCGCGCCATGTTGGGCGCCATTATCTTGCTGCTGGTGCTGTTGTTTCCGCAGGGTATCGCCGGCTTTGCGCGGCAACTGATCAACCGGCGACAAAGCGCGGCCACGCGGAAGGCGCAATCATGAGCCTGCTCAAAGTGTCCGGCCTGGGCAAATCTTTCGGCGGCGTACGCGCGGTCGATGGCGTCAATTTCGAACTGGCCCCCGGCGAGCTGCTGGCCCTGATCGGGCCTAACGGCGCCGGCAAGTCCACTACCTTCAACATGGTCAACGGCCAGTTGCGCGCCGATGTCGGCTCTATCTTGCTGGACGGCCATGAGCTGATCGGCAAAACGCCGCGCGAGATCTGGCGACTCGGTGTGAGCCGCACCTTTCAGATTGCAGAAACCTTTGCCTCGTTGACCGTTGTGGAAAACGTGCAGATGGCCTTGTTGTCGGCAGACCGCAAGTTGTTTGCGATGTGGCGGCGCGCTGCCGACCACCAGCGTGAACGCGCACTCGCATTGCTGGACCAGGTCAGCATGAAAGCGCAGGCTGACCGGCCTTGCAGCGTGCTGGCCTATGGCGACGTCAAGCGCGTCGAGTTGGCCATGGCCATGGCCAACGACCCCAAACTGCTGCTGATGGACGAGCCTACCGCCGGCATGGCGCCCAAGGAACGCAATAACCTGATGGCATTGACCAAAGAGCTGGTGATTGATCGCGGCATGGCGGTGCTTTTTACAGAGCACAGCATGGACGTGGTGTTTGCGTATGCCGACCGCATGATAGTGCTGGCGCGCGGTCGCTTGATTGCCGAAGGCAAACCCCTGGCTGTTCGGGACGACCCGAAGGTGCAGGAAGTCTATTTCGGCAGTGGCAAAACATTTGAGAAAGCCGTTTGATGCAAGCCGCAAACGACCCCCTTCTGAAAGTCGCCGGGCTGTGCGCCTGGTATGGTGCCGCACAAATTATTTATGACGTGGGCCTGGAGGTGCGACGCGGCGAAGTGGTCGCCCTGATGGGTCGCAATGGCGCCGGCAAGTCCACCACCATCAAGTCCATCATCGGTATGCTTGAAAAGCGTCGCGGTCAGATCAGTTTCATGGGCCACGACATGGCGCGTGCCGAGCCGCACCAGGCGGCGCGTCTGGGTATGGGTTTTGTTCCGGAAGACAGGCGTATCTTCACCGACCTCACGGTGATGGAAAACCTGGAGGTCGGCCGCCAGCCGCCACGCCACTGGCCTGACGGCAGCCAGGCGCCCAGCTGGTCGCCGGAGCGCCTGTTTTCTTTGTTTCCCAATCTGGGTGAAATGCCGCAGCGCCTGGGCGGACGCATGAGTGGCGGCGAGCAGCAGATGTTGACGGTTGCCCGCACGCTCATGGGCAACCCTTTTCTGGTTTTGCTTGACGAGCCGTCCGAAGGTGTGGCGCCGGTGATCGTCGAGCAGATGGTGCAGATGATCCTTGAGCTCAAAACTCAGGGTGTGAGCATCCTGCTGTCTGAGCAGAACATGCACTTTGCCGAGCTGGTGTCTGACCGCGCTTACGTGCTCGAAAAAGGCCAGCTGCGCTTTGAGGGCAGCATGGCTGAGCTGGCTGCCAGCGAAACCGTGCGGCGCGACTACCTCAGCGTTTGAAGCCAGGCCAGCCGCATGCACGCCAACCAGCCTTTGCACATCAGCGTTAACGGCGTGCAGCAAACGCTGGCCATCTCCCCCGAGGCTTCGCTCTTGCATCTGCTGCGCAACGACCTGCTGCTCAACAGCCCGAAATACGGCTGCGGCCTGGGGGAGTGCGGCGCCTGCACCGTGCTGGTGGACGGTGTGGCGGCGCGCGCCTGCGTGATTCCGGCCGCCGGCGTGGCAGGACGCGAGATCACCACGCTCGAAGGCCTGGGTTCGGCAGACGCGCTGCATCCGGTGCAGCAAGCCTTCATTGACGCGCAGGCCGCGCAGTGCGGCTACTGCTTGAGCGGCATGATCATGATGACGGCCTCGCTGCTGGCGCACACACCCGAGCCGACCGGGCTGCAAATTCGCCAGGCGCTGTCGGGCAACTTGTGCCGCTGCGGCACACACCTTGAAATCATCGACGCGGTGCAGCGCGCCGCCCGGCTGATGGCGCAAGCGCGCACTGCCGCCACCGCCATGCCATGACTCGCGTATGAGCCGATCCCGCACACCACTGACACGCGCAGATTTTCATGCCGCCGCCGGTGTGCTGCTGGTCACGCGCGAGCCGCCGGCACCGCCGCCACCCGTCAAGGGTCAGCCGCCTTTTGTGGGTGGTAACCCGGCCGAAGGGCTGGAGATTTTGCTGGCGCTCTGGGATGACGGCAGCGTCACCGCGCTGAACGGCCACGTGGACCTGGGCACCGGTCTGCGCACAGCGCTAGCGCAAATCGTGGCCGAAGAACTCGACGTCCGTCTGGACCGCGTCCACATGGTGCTGGGTGACACCACGCGCACACCCAATCAGGGTGGCACCATCGCCAGCGCATCCATTCAAATTCATGCGCAGCCTTTGCGGGCAGCGGCAGCCCAGGCGCGGGCCTGGCTGCTGGCGCGTGCTGCGCAACATCTCCACACCGAAGCCGGGCAGTTGCAAGTCAGCGACGGCGTCATCGGCGTGGCCGGCGCACCTGCAGACAGTCCGTCCATGGCTTATGGCGAGCTGCTGGCAGGGCAGCACATCGAACTGACGCTGGCCCTTGGGACGCCGCTCAAATCACCGGCCGATTACCGCGTGGTCGGCACCAGTGCGCCGCGTGTGGACATACCGGCCAAGGCCACCGGCAAGCTGGTGTTTGTTCACGACATGCGCGTGCCCGGCATGCTGCACGGCCGCGTCGTACGCCCACCTTATGCCGGGGCCGACCACGGTGACTTCATCGGCAATACGCTGGAGTCGGTCGACGAATCTTCGATCGCCCACATTCCCGGCATCCGCAAGCTGCTCGTCATCCGTGACTTTGTCGGCATCGTTGCCGAGCGCGAAGAACACGCCGAGCAGGCACTGCGCGAGTTGCGTGTGCGCTGGAAAGCCTGGCCAGGCCTCATGCCCATGGACGATCTGGCCCAGGCTTTGCGCAACAACCCATCTACACGGCGCACGCTGGTGGACGATGGTGATGTCAATGCTGCCTTGGCCGGCGCTGAGCAAACGCTCAAGCGCGACTATGTCTGGCCCTACCAGATGCATGCATCCATCGGGCCCTCGTGCGCGCTGGCCGATTGGCAGGCCGACCG
>CANNNH010000158.1 GCA_947505915.1 Comamonadaceae bacterium | reverse complement strand
CGCTGCCTGGTGGTCGGCCGCTTGGCACACCGCGGTGATGTCTCTGGTTGCACTGGCCGTGATTGCCAGTTGGTTGTGGCTGGACCCGGACCCGCAAGCCGTGTGGCAAGAATTTGTGCTCGGCGAAAACGCCGGCAAGATGGCCAGCGCCCAAGGTTATTGGCAAAGCCTGTTCAGCTTTTCGGGGCTGGGCAGTTATGCCATGTCGCCCCTGCTCAATGCCGGGTTTTTGGCACCATGGGTGCTGGCCGCGCTGTGGTGGGGCTTGCGCGCGCCCTGGCGGCGTGGCAGCGTGGTGGGGGCTTTGGTGCTGTGGATGTTGGTCTGGTGGTGTGTGTTTTTGCTGCCCAGCCAGCGTTCGGCGCGCTACCTCATCCCCACCTTGCCGGCCTTGGCCATCTGTGTGGCCCTGGTGTTGCCGCAACTGGGGCGATGGGCCCATGTGGCGATCACGCTGTTGGTGTTGCCAGCGGTGTTGTGGTTGGGCCGGGTCGGTTGGGTCTTGGGCGACTTGGGTGTGGCCAATTCCTGGCAAGTGGCTGCTGTGGCGCTGGCGGTGCTGGCGGGCCTGTTTGCTGTGGCGCTGGTGTGGTGGCGGCGCGGCCACAGCCCGGCTGGTGCGCTGGCAGCGGTGTTGTTCGCCTATGCCAGTTTGACAGCGGTGTTTGCGCCGCTGAATGGGCCCAACGGCCAGTACCGGTCCGACGCCGCCCGCGCACTGGCACCGACCACGGTGGTGGTACCCAGCGACTTCAATGCCACCTACGAGGCCTATGCGTTTTTTCTGCCCGGCCACCACTACCGACCCGACAACGCGCTCAGCCAGGCCTGGGGCCGGGGCGAGGCGCCTGCCGGTGCCGGTGTGTTTGTGTGGATCGCCCCCACACCCGAAGCCACCCCGGCGTGTTGGCCTGCGCGCTGCGAGCGCTTGGACCAACGCTGGGACTTGAAAGGCCGCCATGCCCCCGGCGAAGTGCGCTTAGACAACCTGTGGCAACCGCAAGACTGGTTGCTGCAGCGCGAGTGGTTGTTGCGGGTGCGGTGAGGCGCATACAGCGGCATAATGCCCCACCCGCACAGCCCAGGGCCAAGCCGTTTCTTAACCTCATTGATTTATTGACCATGAGCACACCCAACCAGCCCCCGTCACCCGCTTTGTACCGCCGCATCGCCACTGAAGAGGCCTTTGCGCCGCCCGAGTTGTTGGCCCTGTACCGCAAGGTGCTGGCCACGCCCCCGGTGGACCCCGGGTTTCAGCACCTGATGGGTTTTTACATGAGCAGCCCCAGCGAGCGGGCCCAGCACATCATGCGTTGTTTGCAAGACCTGGACAAAGTGCGTTTGCAGCACATGGACGAGTCGGGTATCGATGTGCAGGTGATCGGCATGACCTCACCGGGCGTGCAAATTTTGGACCGCGACACTGCGGTGGGCTTCATGCCCCAAGCCAACGACATCTTGGCCGCTGCCGTGCGCCGCCACCCCAGCCGTTTTGTGGGCATGATTTCGGTGGCTCCGCAAGACCCGCAGGCCTCGGCCAAAGAGATCGAGCGCGGTGTCAATCAGTTGGGCATGCATTCGGTGATCATCAATTCGCACACCCATGGTGAGTACCTGTCGGACACCAAGTTTTGGCCGATTTTTGAGGCTGCCGAGGCCATGGGCACCCCCATTTACCTGCACCCCAATGCCATGCCCGCCAGCATGATTCAGCACTTCATCGAGGCGGGTTTGGACGGCGCTATTTATGGCTTTGGTGTGGAGACCGGCTTGCACGCGCTGCGCCTGATGACATCGGGCGTGTTTGACCGCTTTCCCAAGCTGCAAATTGTGCTGGGCCACATGGGCGAGGCCTTGCCGTTTTGGTCGTACCGCTTGGACTACATGCACCGCGCCACCGTCAACTCCAAGCGCTACCCGTCCATGGGGCCGGTCAAGCGCAAGCCCAGCGAGTACCTGCGTGAAAACTTTCACATCACCAACAGCGGCGTGGCGTCGGAGGCGGCGATCAAGTTCACCCAAGACCTGGTGGGCGTGGACCGCGTGCTTTACGCCATGGACTACCCCTACCAATATGCGGTGGACGAGGTCCGCATCCTGGACGCGATGAACATGTCCGACGATGTGAAGATGAAGTTTTTCCAAACCAATGCCGAGCAGTTGTTCAGCATTCCGCCCGCCAAGTGATGTGGCGTTGTCATTAGATTGCACAAGGAGTTACCCATGAAAACCTTTTTTAGCCGCGCCTTGCTGGCGAGTTTGGCCTTGATCGGCATGGCCGCATTTGCGCAAAACCCAGCGCAGCCGATTCGCATCATCGTGCCGTTCACACCGGGCACCGGCATGGACACGATTGCCCGCACCATCCAGCCCCGCCTGAGCGAGCGCTTGGGCCAGCCGGTGGTGGTGGTCAACCAACCCGGTGCCAGCGGCAACATTGGTGCCGAGGCGGTGGCCAAGTCGGCACCAGATGGCAACACTGTGCTGATGGGCGCCAACACCATGTTGATCGCCTCGCAGTTGTACAAGAACGCCAACTTCAACCCGTTGAAAGATTTCGCGCCCGTGTCGATGGCCGCTTGGGGCACGCTGATGCTGGTGGCCCACCCCAAAACCGGCATCAAGTCGGTGGCTGAGTTGATTGCCCAGGCCAAGACCAAGCCCGGCTCCATCAGCTTTGGCTCACCCGGCGTGGGCACACCGCACCACATGGCGATGGAGTTGTTCAAGCTCGAGACCAATTTGTTCATGCTGCACGTGCCCTACCGTGGCACGGCGGGCTACACGCAAGACATTTTGTCGGGTGAGTTGAACGTGGGCTTTTTGCCAGTGCACATTGCGCAAAGTTTTGTCAGCGGCGGCAAGCTCAATGCGCTGGCCGTGGGCAGCCCCAAGCGCCACCCCGTGTCGCCCAATGTGCCTGCGTTTTCGGAGCTGGGTTTCAAGGGCATTGATGTGGAGATGTGGTACGCCTTTTACGTGCCTGCCAAAGCACCGCAGACGGTGGTGGACCGGCTGAACAAAGAGTTGGTGGCCGTGATCAAAATGCCTGAGGTGCGCGATGTGTTGGGCCGCGCTGGCTTGGATGCCGCGTCTTCCACGCCTGAAGAGCTGGCCGCCGTGGCCGCCAAAGACTACCCGCGCTGGGGCCGGGTGATTCAGGTCAAAGGGATTGTGGGCGAGTGAAGCGGCGCTGTGTGCGGCGCCACAGTTGCGCTGCGCACAGGCCACTGGCGATCAACCATAACCACGGGTCGCTGATGGCGTCCCATGCGTTGCCACTGGGCGCGCGGGTGAGCACAAACAAGCCCATGGCCCCGGCCAGCAGCCACAGACAGCGGGTTTGGTGCACAGCTTGTGGCTGCCAAGCCGCCCAGGCCAAAGCAGCGGCGCAGCCCAGCAGCACGGCCACGGGTACCACCGGGCCAAAACCCCAGGCGTAAATGAACGTGCCGCCCCAGCCCAGGGTGTCGAGCAACAACACCCAGCCCAGCAGCGCTGGGATGGCCCAGCCCCACATGGGCATCAGTACGGGTGACACGTCAGGTGCATGGGTGCTGGTTGCGCTCGGGCGCAGGCCCCGCCACAAAGCGCAGGCCAACAAGCCTTGCGACAACAAGCTGGGGGTTTGGAACGACAAGGCCAAGGCGCTGGTCACCTCGGTCAAGATGGGCAGGTTGCTGGCCACGCCCAAGCCCAAACCCCACCACCAGCGCTGCGCCCAACGTTTTGGCGACAGCCGAGCCAGCACCACGGCCAAGGCCAGCGTCCAACCCAGGTGGCGAAACACGGCTTGCCACACCAGCGAGGGCAGGGCGAGGTCGGTGAACAAACTGTTATCCATCACCGGGACTCGGACTCGGTTTGCCAACGCTGCCAGCGAATGTGGGTGCGTTGGTGGGTGTAGCTGATCCACAGGCTGTTGTCGGCCCAGACCATGGCGGGGTAGGAAAACTCGTGGCCTTCAGGGCCTTGGGCCACCGTCATGGGCGCAGACCAATCCAGGCCGTCGGTGCTGAGTTGCCACGCCAGGGCATGCCGCCCGCGTGGGATGGGGTGTTGCACCACGGCAAAGTGTTGGGGGGCCAAGGCCAAGGTGGCCAAGGCGGCGTCGGGGTTGGGCAGGTCCAAGTCGGCATGGCTTTGCCAATGGGCACCGGCGTCAAAGCTTTCAACCACCGCCACGCGGCGCACCAGCGACTGGGTGCGCATCAACGCCAGCCAATGCGTGGGTGTGAGGGCCAGCAGGCTCGGTTGCAACAGGTCTTTGCGCTTGCTGATGCGGTGCAGGCCCATCAAGTCACCATCGCGGTTGAACCAGGCAAACACCGGGTATTTGAGCCCCAACTCAAAGTGAAGGGGCAGCACCATGCCGCCATCGGCCAGGGGCAGCGGCGGGTTGCGCACCAAGTGGCTGGTGTTCCACAGCCACGACAGGGGCAGCACACGCACCACGTCGAGTTTCAGGCTTGCCAGGTCGGTGCTGCCTGGGGCTTGGCGCAGGTGCAACACCCGGCTGGCGGCCCAGCCCCCCAAGCCGGTGGCCACCACAAACAGATGGACGCGTTGCTGGGCGTCGATCCAGGCCACGGGGTTTCCCAGGCGGCGCAGACCGTGGCCCAACGCGGCACCCATGGCGTGGCGATCCACCACCCACTGGGCATCGCGCCAGGTTTGGGTTTGGCGCTCGAGCAGGCTCATGGCGATGCGCACATCTGGCGCGCTTTCGCGCTCACCGGCAAACCAAAATGCGGCGATGGAATACGGGCTCTGTTCGGGCAGTGCCAGCAAGTGGCTGGCATGGGCTGCGGGGGCCGTGCGGGGTTGGGGCAGCTCGCCATGGGTGACCATCTGCCAAGACCT
>CANNNH010000157.1 GCA_947505915.1 Comamonadaceae bacterium | reverse complement strand
CATCCGTTACGCAGACTCACCCAGCCAACAAGTGCGCTTGCTGCGCTTTGCCGACATGGACAACGGCGACATTGGCGTGGTCAATGCCCAAGACGGCAGTGAGCTGGCCCGCTTCAGCGGCGAGCAAGGCTTCATGCGAGGCGCCTTGCGCGCCATGGCCCGCGAGCGCAAGCTCCGCGACATCGGCCCGATGGTGCCGTTTGAATTGCATGCCCGCACCGATGGGCGCTTGACGCTGATCGACCCCGCCACCCACATGCGTTTGGACCTGGAGTCGTTTGGCCCCACCAACGCGGGCTTGTTCGCCCAGTTGCTGCAAGACCCCCACGCACCGAAAACCATTTCGCAATAGGAGCCCCCATGAGCTTGTCCAACACCTCGGTTGACTACGACCACCTCGAAGGCCTGATTGGCTCGGTCGAAAGCGCCGAAGATGCCAACCGCAAGGCGGTCAACAACACGGTGCTGAGCCCACGCTTTTACACCACCGATTTCCCCGCCTTTGACCGGCTTGATATCAGCCCCGTGCGTGCCGAATGGGACGCGATGATGAAAGAGTACGAGGGCGACAACAACCACGACCACTTCCAGCGCGACGCCCAGTTCGCCGAAGAGGTGCGCACCCTCATGCCCCAGCTTTCGCCCGAGATGCGGCAAGAGTTTTTGGACTTTTTGATCAGCTCACTGACCTCTGAGTTTTCGGGTTGTATTTTGTACAACGAGATCCGCAAACAAGTCAAAAACCCCGACATCAAACAGCTGATGACCTACATGGCGCGCGACGAATCGCGCCACGCTGGCTTCATCAACCAGTCACTCAAAGACTTCAATTTGGGCATTGATTTGGGCCAACTCAAGCGCTCCAAAAAATACACCTTCTTCAAGCCGAAATACATTTTTTACGCGACCTATTTGTCGGAAAAGATTGGCTATGCCCGTTACATCACCATCTTTCGCCAGCTCGAGAAAAACCCCGATAAGCGCTTCCACCCCATCTTTCGCTGGTTTGAGCGCTGGTGCAATGACGAATTCCGCCACGGCGAGTCGTTTGCCCTGATCATGCGCGCCGACCCCAAGTTGCTGCAAGGCGTCAACCGCTGGTGGATTCGCTTTTTCATCTTGGCCGTGTACGCCACCATGTATGTGCGCGACCACATGCGCCCCTTGTTGCACGAAGCCATGGGCTTGCATTCCACCGAGTACGACTACGAGGTGTTTCGCATCACCTCCGAAATTTGCCGCCAGGTGTTTCCGATTGAGGTTGACAGCGATGACCCGCGCTTTCGCGCCTGCATGGAGCGCTTGCTCACCTGTGCCGTGGCGCAAGCCCGGGCCAAAGAGCGCGGCGGCTTGTTGGGCCTGTGGGGCCAAGCCACGGCGGGCATCTCTGCCGGCCTGACCTTTGTCCGTTTGTACTTCTTGCCCGTCAAGGAAAACACCTTGCCCGCGCAAGTGCGCATGGTTCCCGCTTGGTAATGCGCCCGCACCTTTTCACACGCTGAACGCCATGCACGAACTGTCCCAATCGCTGATCTTTGCCGCTGTTTTTGCGCTGCTGTGCTGGTGGCTGGGCACGGGCGTGATTTTGTGGCTGGTGCGCCGCCCGGCCCACACCTTTGGCGCGAGCTTAGGGTTTTTGGGTGTGCTCCTGGTGATCGGCTTGTGGGGCAGTTGGGTCAGCATGCAGTCGCAAAGCGTGGCCAATGCCTACCTGGGGTTTGGCAGCGTGATTGTGATGTGGGCATGGCACGAGATGGCCTTTTTGTCCGGCCGCGTCACCGGCCCCCGCCGTGTGCCGCTGGACGCGTCCGCTGTGGGTTGGCAACGCTTTCAGCAATCGGTGCAAGTGGTGTTGCATCACGAGTTGGCCTTGCTGCTCAATTTTGGCGTGCTGTGGTGGTTGCAAGTGGACCAACCCAACCATGTGGCGCTGTGCACCTTTGCGCTGTTGTGGTGCATGCGGGTGAGCGCCAAATTCAATTTGTTTTTTGGCGTGCCCGAAGTCGGCTTGCAATACCTGCCCAGCCACTTGACCTACCTGGGCAGTTATTTCAAGCAAGGCCGTGTGAGCCTGTTTTTTTATGCCACGGTGGCCGTCTCCAGCGGGGCTTGGTTGTGGCTGGTGTGGCAAGCCCAGCAAGGCGTGGTGGCGCTCACCGCAGGCTGGGTGCTGCTGGCCTCGCTGTTGGGCTTGGCCATCTTGGAGCATGTGTTGATGATGTTCCCCGTACCGCTGCAAAAACTATGGGGCTGGGCCATGTCGCACCGCCATGAGCGCGGCTTGACCCCGCCTTTGCACGCCATGGCACCCAGCCCGTCGCTGAACGCCGCAAACCTCGTCGCTCAAGGCGACAAACCATGAACGCACCCACACCTCCGCAATGGCTGCAGCCCACCTCAGTCGCTCAAAGCGCTGACCAACGGCCCCGCGCCATCATCATTGGCACCGGCTTTGGTGGCTTGGCCGCCGCCATCCGGCTCAGCGTCAAGGGCTACCAAGTCCAGATGTTTGAAAAGCTCGACATGGCCGGGGGCCGCGCTTATGTGCACAAGCAAGACGGCTTCACCTTCGACGCTGGCCCGACCATCATCACCATGCCGCACTTCATCGAAGAGCTGTTCACCCTGTGCGGCAAAGACATGAAAGACCATGTCGATTTGCGCTTGATGGCGCCTTTTTACCGCATTCGCTTTGACGACGGCACACACTTTGATTACAGCAACGACAACGCGGCCATGCTCGCGCAAATTGCCGCCCTGAACCCGGCCGATGTGCAGGGCTTTGAAAACCTGATGAAAGCTTCCGAGCGTTGCTTTGAGTTGGGCTTTCAAGAATTGGGCATGGTCGCCTTTGAGTCCATCACCGATGTCATCAAGGCATTGCCCAACTTGGCACGCATGCAAGCCTGGCGCTCCATCCACGACCTGGTGGCCCAGCACATTCAGCACCCCAAGCTGCGCATCGTCATGAGCTTTCACCCCTTGCTCATCGGTGGCAACCCGTTTTCGGTCACCTGCGTGTACTCGCTCATCCACATTTTGGAGCGGCGCTGGGGCGTGCACTCGGCCATGGGCGGCACCGGTGCCATCGTGCAAGCCTTGGTCAACTTGCTGCAAGAGCGCCACATCCCCATCCGCTACAACACCGCTGTCACGCGCATCCAGGTGGACAACGGCACCGCCACCGGCGTGGTCTTGGATGGCGGCGAGTTTGTGCCCGCCGACATCGTGGTGAGCAACGGCGACGCGGCCTGGACGTATCAACACCTGATCGAGCCACAGCACCGGCGCCACTGGAGCGACAAGCGCATTGCCAAGGGCAACTATTCGTCGGGCTTGTTTGTTTGGTACTTTGGCACCAATCGCCAATACACCGACGTGCCGCACCACATGATGGTGCTGGGCCCGCGCTACAAAGGTTTGTTGCAAGACATCTTTAAAAACCACAAGCTGTCCAAAGACTTCAGCCTGTACCTGTACCGCCCCACCGCCACCGACCCGTCTTTGGCCCCGGCGGGTTGCGACAGTTTTTATGCCCTCTCGGTGGTGCCCAATTTGAGCAGCGGCACCGACTGGGCGGCCATCAGCGATCAATACCGCGACGCCATTGCCAGCGTGCTGCAAGACAGTGTGCTGCCCGACTTGAAGCAGCATGTGGTCAGCTCCAAAGTGAGCACGCCGCAAGACTTTCAAGACCGCTTGTGGTCGTTCAAGGGCGCGGGCTTTGGGCTCGAGCCCATCTTGCTGCAAAGCGCCTGGTTTCGGCCACACAACCGCAGCGAAGATGTGAAAAACTTGTTCATGGTCGGTGCCAGCAGCCAACCCGGCGCGGGTGTCCCCAGTGTGTTGATGTCAGCGAAGATGCTTCAAGAGGTGGTCCCCCATGTTGATGCGTTCCACTGAAACCGCCCCGCCCTACGACCTTGACGCCTGCGTGGCCCTGATGCGCGGCGGCTCCAAGTCGTTTTTTGCCGCCAGCCGCTTGTTGCCCCTGCGCATGCGATCGGCCTCGGTGGCCCTGTACGCCTTTTGCCGCGTGGCCGACGATGTGGTCGACGACGGCGAGTCCCCTGAACTGGGCTTGCAAGAGTTGCAACACCGGCTGAACAAAATTTACCAAGGCCAACCCTTGGCCAATTTGGAAGACCACGCCCTGGCCTTGGTGGTGCACCAGCACCAACTGCCACGCGCCTTGCTCGACGCTTTGCTCGATGGGTTTGCTTGGGACGCGCAAGGCCGCCATTACGAAACCATCGCCGACACCCACGCCTATGGCGCCCGGGTGGCGGGTACGGTGGGTGCCATGATGTGCTGGATCATGGGTGTGCGCCACCCGCAAGCCTTGGCCCGCGCCTGCGAGCTGGGTGTGGCCATGCAATTGACCAACATTTGCCGCGATGTCGGCGAAGACGCGCGCAATGGCCGCCTGTACCTGCCCCGCGCTTGGCTGCGCGAGGCTGGCATTGACCCCTCTGCCTTCTTGGCCGAGCCGGTGTGCACCCC
This sequence comes from Comamonadaceae bacterium, assembly GCA_947505915.1. The sequence goes on along the minus strand of CANNNH010000157.1, from coordinate 372 downwards.
CGCTTTGCAAAGTGTGATCACGCGCGTCTTAGACGAAGCCGACCGTTTGTACAACCTGTCCAGCCAAGGCATCGGCTATTTGCCGCGCGATTGCCGGGCCGCGATTTGGGCTGCGCGTTTGATTTATGCCGAAATCGGCCACCAACTGCGCCGTGACGGCCTCAACCCCGTGGCCCACCGGGCTGTGGTGGGCAGCACACGCAAGCTGGCTTTGTTGGGACAAGCCCAGTGCATGGCCACCTGGCCCGCTGCCCTGAGCCATCGCACACCCAATGTGCCACCCCTGCCCGCGATCGCTTATTTGGTGCAAGCTTGCGAGGCGGCCCAACCGCTGAGCGAGTCGCTGCCCGATGGCTACCCCAACCGCAACCT
>CANNNH010000156.1 GCA_947505915.1 Comamonadaceae bacterium | reverse complement strand
CCAAGAGGTGTTTCGCATCGAGCCCTCATCGGGCTTGTCTGCCAACCCGTATGTAGAGTTTTTTTTGCGCGCCACCCAAACCGGTGAGATTGCCATCGACTGGGTGGATGACCGCGGTGAGCGCGGCCAGGTCAAGCGCACGTTGACCGTGGTTTAAACCTGCGCTGGGGGAGTTGAACCGGCTCTCCATCTGGGGTGCCAATTTTGCGGGCTTGAGCTTTCGCGTGATTTCAAATCAAGTTGCGCATCGACTGCGCGGTTTCTTTCAGCAAGGGCAGCACCCGGCGCAGTGCATCGGCTGAAGCCTCGTGCTGCATGGGCATGATGATGCTCAAGGCCCCCACGGTCTCGCCCATGCGGTCGCGCAAAGGCACGGCCACGCCGCGGTAGTCCAAGTCCAGTTGCTGCTCTGACAAGGCCCAGTCTTGTTGGCGAACTTGGTGCAGTTGTGCGCGCATGGCGGGCAGGTCGGTGATGGTGTGCTCGCTGAAGGTTTGCAGAGCGGTTCGCGCTTCCAGCCAAGCATCGATCGCTGCAGGTCCTTTGAGTGCCATCAGCAGCATGCCCGCCGCAGTCACCTGGGCCGGCACCCGTGCCCCAAGCACAACGCCGGTGCTCATGTGGCGCACTGGGCCATTGCGGGCCACATACACAATTTCATCGCCATCGAGCACGCTCAGGTAAGAGGTTTCGTGGGTGCTGGCGGTCAAGCGCTGCAAAAACGGTTGCACGATGCGTGGCAGCCGCGCGGACTCCAAATATGACTGGCCCAACCGCATCACCCGGGGGGTGAGCCAAAACAACTTGCCATCGGTGGCCATGTAGCCCAGGTGGGTCAGGGTGAGCAGGTAGCGCCGTGCGGCGGTGCGTGTCAAGCCGCAGCGCTGAGCGGCTTGCAGGGCCGACAGACGCGGATGGACTTCGTCAAAGGTTTCGATGATGGACAGACCGCGTTCCAAACCGGCGATCCAGTCGCGGGCGGCCAAGGTCGGTGGTTCGGAGGGGATGGCGTTTTTCATGGGTGAGGGTGTGATCTAGGACATACCCTGGTTTGGTGCGATTATCGTTCCAATTTGTTCATTAATCGCGCAAAAGGTCCCTTTTCCTCGTCACTTTGCGCAGAGCTTTATTTACAGTGCAGGCAGATGTTCTGGTCGGGGCCTTGCGTTGCAGGCCGGTGCCCGAAAAAACACATTAAAACCCCCGGCCCTTGGGCCACCACCATTGGAGATGATGATGAAACCACGCCAACCCCTTCACCTGGCTTTGTCTGCGCTGCTGGCGCTGGCCGCTGGCGCTGTGCAAGCCCAAGACATCAAGTTCGCCAACATCGTGGAGATGTCAGGCCCTGGCACCACCTCCGGGGTGATGTTCAAAAACGGCGTGGAATTGGCCATCAAAGAGATCAATGCCGCCGGCGGCATCATGGGCCGCAAAATCAGCTACACCTCCGAGGACACGCAAAGCAACCCGGGCGTGGCCAAGGGCCTGACGCAAAAAGCCGTGGACAACGATGTGTTTGCCATTTTTGGCCCGGTGTTCTCCGGCTCCATCATGGTCTCCATGGCCGAAAGCAAGCGCGGTGAGACGCCCAACTTTACCGGCGGCGAGGCCACGGCCATCACCCAACAGGGCAACCCCTGGGTGTTTCGCACCGCGTTTGGCCAAAGCGTGTCCTTCCCCAAAGTGGCGCGATACATCAATGGCAAATCGAAAAAGCTGGCCGTTCTCTATGTGAACAACGATTTTGGCAAAGGTGGGCAAGCGGCCATCAAGCAATTGCTGGCCAACTCGCCCACCCAAATCGTGGCTGAAATTTCCACCGAGTCGGGCCAGGTCGACTTTTCCGCCGCTGTGATTCAAGCCAAACAATCGGGTGCAGACGCTTTGTTCGCCTACACCAACGAAGAGGAGTCCGCCCGCTTGCTGCGCGAGCTGCGCAAACAAGCCTGGAACAAACCAGTGATTGGCGAGACAGTGCTCACCAGCGCCAAAGTGGTGGAGTTGGCCGGTGAAGCCGCCAATGGCGCGGTGGCCCACGTGGGCCTGACCGTCGAAGCCCCACAACTGCAAGCCTGGGGCAAAAAGTTCCAAGCCGCCTACAACACCAGCTCTGACCACAACGGTGTGAAGGGCTACACCGGCGTGTACGTGCTCAAGGCCGCCATCGAAAAAGCCGGCAAGGTCGATCGCAAAGCCGCCGCCGCGGCGATCCGCAACAGCTGCTTCACCGCCAAGCAATACCCTGGCGTGCTGATGGATGTGTGCTTTGACGACAAAGGCGACATCGACCGCGAGAGCTTCATCACCGAAATCCGCAATGGCAAAACCGTGGTGGCCGAGACCTTGCCCCCGATGAACAAAAAATAAAACGACCGCCCGCGCTCCCCTGCGGGCTACCCGTCAATCTGAACGGGCGGCCTTGCAGGTCAAGCACGGCGTACCTCCCAGCCCACCGGCTGGGGTTCACTTTTGGATGGAACTTTTGATGGGCATCTTCGATCTGCCCAAGATCGATGGGCACTGCCATGTGCTCGATCCGCAGCGCTTCCCTTACCCGGCCGAGGTGGCCTACCACCCGCAAGGGCAAGAGGTGGGTACGGCCGCTTACTTTGCCCATGTGATGGACGCCTATGCCGTGCGCCACGCATTGTTGGTGGGCCCCAACTCGGGCTACGGCACCGATAACCGTTGCTTGCTCGACGCCATCGCCCAAGGCGGTGGTCGTTTCAAAGGCATTGCGGTGGTTCCAGCCGACACCTCCACGGAGGCTTTGCGCGCCTTGCAAGCACAGGGTGTGGTGGGCATTGCCTTCAACACCTCGTTTCATGGCTTGGACTTTTACAACGACATCGACCCCTTGTTGCAGCGCTTGGCCGACCTGGGAATGTGGGCGCAGTTCCAAACCAGTGGCGACCAATTGGTGGCCTTGCTGCCGCGCATTTTGCGTGTGCGGGTGCGCACCTTGATCGACCATGCGGGTCGCCCCCAATTGCCCGATGGCCCCCAAGCCCCGGGCTTGCAAGCCCTGGCCCAACTCGCCGACAGTGGCTTGGGCGTGATCAAGATATCGGGCTTTGTGAAGTTTTCTGAGCAGGGGTTTCCGTTTGACGATGCCCAAGCCCATGTGCAACGGGTGTGGCACATGTTTGGTGCCGACCGCTGCATCTGGGCGTCCGATTGGCCGTATTTGCGCGCCACCTCGCGCTTGGACTACGGGCCGATGCTCAAGCTCACCGAGCGGTGGTTCAACCCCGCGCAGTGCCAAGCCATGATGTGGGACAACCCAAAGCGCTTTTTTGATTGGTAGGACGGCATGACCGATTTCTTTCAACTGTTTTTCAGCGGCATGGCCACCGGCTGTATTTATGCCTTGGCCGCCTTGGGCTTTACCTTGCTGTGGCAAGCCTCGGGCACCATCAACTTCGCCCAAGGTGAGTTCGTCATGCTGCCCGCGTTTGTGATGGTCATCATGCTGCACCAAGGCCTGCCCCTGACCTTGGCCTTTTTGTTGTCATGTGGCGTGGCCGTGCTGCTGTTGGGTTGGTTGTTCAAGCGCGGGCTGGTGGACCCCTTGTTCAAGCACGGCATGATGCCCATTGTGGTGGCCACCATTGGCTTGTCGATTGCCATGCGCAACGGCGTGCGTGCCGGATACAGCTCGGAGCCGCAGCCCTTTCCCCAGGTGTTCCCAGAGGTGGTGTTGAACGTGGCGGGGGTCAATGTGTCGGGCTCGGACATTGGCACCTTTGTGTTTGCCCTGTGCTTGGTGTTGTTGACCCAAACATTCCTCAACCGCACCGTGACCGGGCGGGCCATGCAGGCGGTGGCGCAAAACACCGAAAGCGCGGCGGTGCTGGGCATCAATGTGCCGCGCATGATCTTCTACACCTTTGCCATCAACGCGGTGTTGGCCGCTGCCGCAGCCTTGTTGGTCACACCCACCTATTTGGCCAAATTCGACATGGGCGAGAGCCTGGGCACCAAAGCATTTTTTGCCGCCATCATTGGGGGCTTCAACAACTCGCGTGGCGCATTGCTCGGCGGCTTGTTGGTGGGGGTGAGCGAGAACCTGGCGGCGGCCTATATCTCCTCGGCCTACAAAGACGCGGTGGCCTTGATCATCTTCATGGTGGTGATTTTGTTCAAACCCCAAGGCTTGCTCGGGCGCAAAGAGGAGCGCAAGGTATGAAAAAAATCCATCTGTGGATTGGCTTGTCCCTGTTGGTGGCGCTGGCCGTGGCGCCGGCGTATTTCAAAAACTACGGCATCCATTTGTTCACCACCTGGTTGGTGTTCATCATCGCCACCATGGGCTTGAACCTGACAGTGGGTTATGCGGGCCAAAAGTCGCTCGGCCATGCGGCTTTCTTTGGCATTGGAGCGTACACGGTAGCAATATGCCTCAAGGCTGGCCTGAGCTTTTGGTTGGCCTTGCCCACCGGTGCTTTGCTGTGCTTTGTCGTGGGTCTGATCGTGGGCTTTCCGGCCCTGCGGGTGCAAACCATTTACCTGGCGTTTGCCACCTTGGGCTTCAACACCGCGATGTGGCTGGTCATGCGCAATGAAGAGTGGCTGACCGGCGGCACCTTTGGCATCAACAACATCGCGCGTCCCAGCCTGTTGGGGTTCAGCTTGGACGGCAATTTGGCCTATTACCGGTTTGTGCTGGCCATGGCAGTGCTGCTGGGCTTGTTGCTGTGGGGCTTGCTGCGCTCGCCCTGGGGCAAGGCCTTCACCGCACTGCGCGACAACCCCATCCGCGCTGAGAGCCTGGGTGTGGACACCCGCGCTTACACCTTGATGAGTTTTGCCATTGGCGCGGCGTATGCCGGGTTGGCAGGTGGTTTGTACGCCTCCCAGGTGCAGTTCATCGACCCGGCTTTGTT
>CANNNH010000155.1 GCA_947505915.1 Comamonadaceae bacterium | reverse complement strand
CTGCGGCACGTCACTGGCACGGCGCAGCCAAGGCACATCGGGGTGGCGCCGAACAATGCCTGATGCGGTGCAAGGTGCGTCCAGCAAGACGGCGTCAAAAGACTGCCCGTCCCACCAGGCATCGCTGTCTGCCGCATCGCCCACACTCACCTGTGCATGAAGTCCAAGCCGCTCCAAATTTCCATCGATGCGCTCGCATCGGCCGGGGTCCACATCCAGTGCCACGACTTGCGCGTCAGACAACTCCAGCAAATGCGCCGTTTTACCGCCCGGTGCCGCACAAGCGTCCAGAATGCGGGTTTGCGCACCGTGACCCGGTAAAGCTTGCAGCAACAGGCTTGCCGCCATTTGGGCCCCCGCGTCTTGAACCGAACACAGCCCCTCAGAAAAGCCCGGAATGCGCTCCACGGGCATGGCCTGCGCCAAGATCAACCCATCGACACCCACTTCTTGAGAAATCAAGCCATTGGCCAACCATTGCGCGGCCAATTCTGCCCGCTGTATGCGACGCTGGTTGACACGCATCACCATGGGCGCGGCCATTTGGCCTGCGCGCAGCACCTGAGCCCAGTGGTGCGGGTGGTCGCGCTGCAATTGCGCCACCCACCATGGCGGGTGGTTCCAGCGCGCTTGCAGGTCGTTGTCTGTGGCAGCAACCAAGGTATCACGCTCGCGCAAAAATCGGCGCAAGCAAGCGTTGACAAATGTCGCCTGCGCTTTCATCTTGGGGCTGTTTTTGGCGGCCTCCACGGCTTGATTGACCAAGGTGAAGGGCTCATAGGGTGAAAGCTCTGGCGCCCAACACAAGGCCAAGGCCACACACAACAAGCTGTCCACCTCAGGCGGTGGCGAACGCTGGGCCAAGATCGCGCGCAAAGCATGCGCACGCCCCCAATGGCGCAAAGTGGCAAACAACAATGACTGCACCCCAGGGCGCAATGGGTTGGCCACGCGCAGCAGTGCGGCATTGGCCGATTCGCCCTTGGCCACAGCGGCCAAGGCCCCAGCCGTGGCTTGCAATTGCTGCCACAAGGGCGGTGCCAGTGAAAGGCTGGCTCCCGTCACAGTGGACTGGCCGAGTGAAACGAGAACAACCGCGCCAGCAACAAGGCGGGAAACTGCGCGATGGCAGCGTTGTAATGGATCACCGCTTGGTTGTACCGGTCCACATCGGGCTGTATCAACACATCCAGTTCGGTCCAGCGCGATTGCAACTCTGGCGCCACCGTGATGTAGTACACATCCGGGTGGTTGATCGACTGCCACGCTTGCGCCAGCTCTAGCTTGCTTTCGCGCAAAGCGCGCGCTGCAGCGCGTGAAAACAGCAGGTCTTGCCAATGGGCCATGGCAATGGCAGTTTTGCGCGCAGCTGTTTGCAAGCGTGTCCAATGGGCCGCGCCCAGCTCCGGAGCGATAGAGGATTGCCATCCAAAAGGGGCCGATGCAGCCGCCGTCACCGCCAACTCCACCAGCTCTTCATAGCGTGTCAAATGGCTGTCAATCACGGCCAGGTTTTGCCCAATGGCTGCACGCAAGCGCACCAAGCGGTTGTATGCACCCAGGCCCCAAAAGACCAGCAGGGCCAAACACACCAAGGCCCACCATGAGTTGATCATGGCCAATTCCACCTAAAACGACAAAGGCCCGCAAGGGGCCTTTGTGTTTTTAAGCAGGTCCAGCGGCATCGTGGCCACTGGCATCCACCGGCTCATCGGCATGCTCGCCCGATCCGGCTGTGGCCTCGGCCAATTCAGCCGCCTCAGCGTCGGCAATCGCGCGCCGCTCGGCTTCATCCATGGCATCCTTGACCTTGCGGGCTTGGTGATAAGCCATGCCAGTGCCTGCAGGAATCAGGCGACCGACGATGACGTTTTCTTTCAAGCCACGCAATTCGTCGCGCTTGCCCATGATGGCCGCCTCGGTGAGCACCCGGGTGGTTTCCTGGAAGGAAGCCGCCGAGATGAACGAGTCGGTTGACAAAGAGGCTTTGGTGATACCCAGCAACAAATTGGTGTAGGTGGCGGGCAATTTCCCAGCGGCCTGCAAAGCTTCATTGGTGTTGAGCATCTCAGAACGCTCCACTTGCTCGCCGCCAATGTAGCCCGAGTCACCCGCGTTATCGACCAACACACGGCGCAACATCTGGCGCACGATCACTTCAATGTGCTTGTCGTTGATCTTCACGCCTTGCAAACGGTAAACGTCTTGCACTTCGTCGACGATGTAGCGGGCCAACTCTTCAATGCCCAGCAAACGCAAGATGTCTTGTGGGTCGGCCGGGCCGTCCACAATGTTCTCGCCTTTGTTCACCACTTGGCCTTCGTGAACCAAGATGTTTTTCTCTTTGGGAACCAGCTCTTCCCACACAGTGCCTTCTGGGTCGGTGATTTGCAAGCGCATCTTGCCCTTGGTCTCCTTGCCGAAAGACACGGTCCCGGTCATCTCCGCCAAAATGCCCTTGTCTTTGGGCGAACGGGCTTCGAACAGCTCGGCCACACGGGGCAAACCACCGGTGATGTCACGTGTTTTCTGTCCTTCCACAGGAATGCGCGCCAACACTTCGCCTGGGCCCACGTCTTGACCGTCACGCACTTGAATCAAGGCGCCCACTTGGAAGCCAATGGTCACCGAATGATCGGTGCCCGGGATTTTGACCTCTTTGCCAGCCGCGTCAATCAACTTGACTTGCGGGCGCACCACCTTGGTGGAGCCGCGGCGCTTGGGATCGATCACCACCAAGGTGGACAAGCCCGTCACTTCGTCGAGCTGCTTGGCCACCGTGAGGCCTTCTTCCACATTCTCAAAGCGCACCTGACCTGCAAACTCAGTGATGACAGGCCGTGTCAGCGGGTCCCAGTTGGCCAACACCAAACCAGCCTTGATGCTTTGATCGGCCTTGATGGCCAAGATCGCACCATAAGGCACTTTGTGGCGTTCGCGCTCACGACCAATCTCGTCATGGATGATGATTTCGCCAGAACGAGAAATCACGACCAACTCACCTTTGCTGTTGGTCACATAGCGCATGGTTGGATTGAAACCAATCACACCACTGGATTTGGCTTCGACATTGGAGGCCACCGCCGCCCGTGATGCGGCACCACCGATGTGGAAGGTGCGCATGGTCAACTGGGTACCCGGTTCGCCAATGGATTGGGCCGCAATCACGCCCACTGCTTCGCCAATGTTGACTTCACCACCCCGACCCAGGTCGCGGCCATAGCATTTGGCGCACAGACCAAAGCGGGTTTCACACGTCAGCGCGGTGCGCACCTTGACCTCGTCCACACCAGCGGCCTCGAGCATATCCAACGCATCTTCGTCCAGCATTTCGCCAGACTTGAACAACACGCTTTGATTCTCAGGGTGCATCACGTCATCGGTGGTGGTGCGGCCCAAAATACGGTCGCGCAACGATTCGATGACCTCACCACCTTCGACGATGGCGCGCATCAATTGGCCGTTTGACGTGCCGCAATCGGGCACAGTGACCACCAGGTCTTGGGTCACGTCGACCAAGCGACGGGTCAGGTAGCCTGAGTTGGCGGTTTTCAACGCCGTGTCAGCCAAGCCTTTGCGTGCGCCGTGGGTGGAGATGAAGTACTGAAGCACGTTCAGGCCTTCGCGGAAGTTGGCGGTGATGGGCGTCTCAATGATGGAGCCATCTGGCTTGGCCATCAAACCGCGCATACCGGCCAACTGGCGAATTTGCGCTGCTGAGCCACGCGCACCCGAGTCGGCCATCATGTAAATGGAGTTGAAAGACTCTTGCTCCACCTCATTGCCATGGCGGTCGATGGTTTTTTCTTTGCGCAATTGGTCCATCATGACCTTGGACACGTGGTCGCCAGCCTTGCCCCAAATGTCCACCACTTTGTTGTAGCGCTCACCAACCGTCACCAAACCGGACACATATTGTTGTTCGATCTCTTTGACTTCTTTTTCTGCGCTTTCAATGATGGCGTGCTTTTCATGCGGCACCAACATGTCATCAATGGCGATGGAGATACCGGCACGGGTGGCCAAACGGAAACCGTTTTGCAGCAACTTGTCGGCAAATACCACCGTCTCTTTCAATCCGCAACGGCGGAAAGAGGTGTTGATCAAGCGAGAAATTTCTTTCTTCTTGAGTGCTTTGTTGATGTTGCTGAAAGCCAAGCCCTTGGGCAAGATTTCCGACAACAGCGCACGACCCGCCGTGGTGTCGACCAAAGAGGTGGCCGATGTGAACTCGCCCGTGACCTTGTCCTTGGTCCACTCGGTCAATCGCACGCTGATTTTGGCAGTCATTTCAACAATGCCAGCATCCAAAGCCCGTTGCAATTCATAGGTATCGGCAAAGACCATGCCTTCACCCTTGCCATTGATCCGCTCGCGGGTTGAGTAGTACAAACCCAGCACCACGTCTTGCGACGGCACAATGGACGGCTCACCAGACGCGGGGAACAACACATTGTTGGACGCCAGCATCAGAGTGCGGCATTCCATTTGTGCTTCAACCGACAAGGGCACGTGAACAGCCATTTGGTCGCCGTCAAAGTCGGCATTGAAAGCCGAGCACACCAGTGGGTGCAATTGAATGGCTTTGCCTTCGATCAAAATCGGCTCAAAGGCCTGGATGCCCAAACGGTGCAAGGTCGGTGCGCGGTTGAGCAACACCGGGTGCTCTTTGATGACCTCTTCCAAGATGTCCCACACCACGGCCGTGCCGGATTCAACTTCTTTCTTGGCCGCTTTGATGGTGGTGGCAATGCCCATCGCCTCCAGGCGAGAGAAGATGAAGGGCTTGAACAATTCCAGGGCCATCAATTTGGGCAGGCCACACTGGTGCAGCTTGAGGGTTGGACCCACGGTGATGACCGAACGGCCGGAATAGTCCACCCGCTTGCCCAGCAAGTTTTG
>CANNNH010000154.1 GCA_947505915.1 Comamonadaceae bacterium | reverse complement strand
TTTGATTGCAGAACTCTGCCAACCCTGCGATTTTTGGCTTCATATTACAGCCAAGGGCGCGATCAGGAGATCAGTATGAGAGCCGCCTTCTCGCGTTACTTTGGCTTGTGTGCCTATGAGCCAAGATGCCAATTGCTCTCATTCGGCGCCGGGTTGAGGCATGCGGTGGTAGCTGCCTTGATCGTGTTTGTTTCTAGCTTGGTTTTTGTACAAGCTGCCATTGCGCAGAGCTTTCCATCCAAACCGATTCGATTGGTGGTGCCATTTGCCGCCGGCGGTGTGACTGATGTGATGGCGCGTTTGGTTGGAGGTGAAATGGCCAAGAACCTTGGCCAGCCCCTCGTGATTGACAATCGATTGGGTGCCGGTGGTGCGATCGCCGCCGAATTTGTGGCCAAGGCGCCGGCTGACGGGTACACCCTGTGTTTTTGCACCACGGGGCCAATGGCGCTCATTCCCATCCTCGATCCAAAGTTGCCCTACAACCCACTGCGCGACTTGGCCCCTATCAGTCACCTGCATAACGTAGACAACGTCATCATCGCGCGAGCTGATCTGCCAGCCAATACCATCGCGCAGGTTGTCGCCCTGGCGCAAGCCAGTCCCGACAAAATCACTTACGGCACGCCCGGAATAGGCGGTCCGCAACATTTGTCTGGCGAGCTGATGAACAGCATGGCAGGCATCAGGCTGCTTCATGTGCCCTTCAAGGGAGAGGCGCCTTCCATCACTGACCTGATGGGCGGGCAGATCGACCTGGTCTTTGCCTCAGTTCTAGCTGCAATGCCCCACATCAAGTCAGGCAAGGTCAAGGCAATTGCGGTGCCGCACCGCACGCGCGCCAAATTGCTGCCTCAGGTCCCGACAGTAGCGGAGTCTGGTTACCCGGGCTACGAGATCTCTAATTTTGTTGGCATCAACGCGCCGGCCGGAACACCCGCCGTAGTGATTGATCGGCTCTATGCCGCGGTAGCAGCGGCCATTTCCACAACGGCGGTGCAGGAACGCATGATCTCCGAGGGTCTCACGTCTGTGGGGAGCCGGCCCGAAGCCTATGCCGACTTCCTGCGCAGCGAGCATGACAAGTGGACGCGTGTTATCAAACAGGCCGGCTTGACTCGTCAGTAGATTTTTATTTCGCTGCTGTTTTCACTAGCGATGAGCTCTTGACGAACGAGTGACACTGGATGCTTTTGGCCCGTTCAAAATGTGGACGCTCGGGCTACTCTGGACGCCATGGAGTTCTGGGCGGTAGGGCAGCGTCCAGACTCTTGACGCTTGCTAGTCCGAGTCTTCTTGAAGTGCCACTAGCTCACTTGGAAGTTTCTACGTATCTATCCAAAAAAATTGGTATGGACAAATAGGAGTCAATCATCAAAACTCAATCAGACCGTTCAAATTCTTTGCCAGGTTACAGCGCCTCTTTTTGGCCGGTTGAGTGTGGTGGCAATAGGCGACAAAAGGCCGCCACTGGAAAATTGGATGCGCGCAACGGTGTTGCAAAAGTAACCACCTCTCACAATGGCCGCTGGAATGTGATGATGATTTGGCGCACGCCTGGAGAGTTATTTTTGGGTGGAACCATGTCTGCTTTTACCGGTCCTGCCCCATTTGGATGGCTCCAACGACTAGACCCGCAAACTTTGGCCGTGGAAGCAGAGTCTGTGGAACTTATGTGTGGAGATCATGTTTGGTGTGGTGCGATTGCGGCCCACCAAAACGGTGATATTTACAAGGTCAATGGATGTTACGTACACCGCCTCAACCGGGATTGCCAAGTAATTCTTGAAAGAAAACTCCCCGTTGATCAGGCACACAACGGATTACTGATCTTGTCGGATGGAAGCATCATCACCAAAGACCTGCGGCTTGCAGGGCAGGGGGCCAGCACAGTGACACGCCTCAACCCCGACACGCTAGCGCTGATTGGCCCACCTTTGACCTTGCCGGAAGGTTCAATGGGGCGCATTGCCAGCGATATCACGCCTGAGGGTGAGTTCATTTATATCCCGGGGATTGAAAGAGTCTGGCGTCTGCGAGTTCTACCCCAAAGCCTGGCAGTTGACACCACATGGTGTCCCCAATATCGAGTATCCAATGGGCCTCAAGGACTCGCGTGGGATGGCTGTATTTCTGATGGCGCACTTTGGCTGATGGACAACGGTGACATTGATTCGGTGCGTGCGATTTATAGCGTGCACCCAAATGGACGATTCGATCAACGCGATGACCGTTTGAGCTGGCGTAGACCTGCACCATGGACTGGTCGACAACGGTTGTTGCGTATCTGCTTATCTTCTGGCGATATCACGATCATTGAGCCTTTCCCAGATGCAGGGGGAGGAATCATTGCCCCACCTGTTCATGTGCCTGAACTCAACATGTGCATTACCTGGGACAGCATCAACGGAGGTCTTGCTGGAATTTCAACTGCCGCAGGTTCTATGAAAGTGCTGTGGACAATGGATGCACGTCCATCGATGCAACCCGTGGTATTCCCTGATTCAGGGGAGCTGGTAATCAATGACTTTCAAGGCGGCGAGGATCATTTGATCGTTGTTGATATTCTCAGCGGCCAGTTGATAGACCGGGTCGACACGGGTTCGAGGTTGGCCAACGGCATGTTTCTCACACCTGGTATGAATCAAGATATCTATTACTGCTCTACTCAAACGGTGGCTCGTGTTCAATGGCTTTAAAGTAACCACAAGCCGATTCCGAGTTGGGGAGGATTACCAACGGCCCGTAAAATTAAATGTCTATTTAAGGATTTCGCCGCGAGCATGAATGTTGGCAGTGAACAATTGTCCATAGCCATGGTTGGCGGCTCTGGACATGTAATCCGCAATGGATTCATTTCGGTATCAACCCTGCCCACCTATGTGATGAACCCTGACAAGGCGTTGCGCGCGCGCATGATGTGGTTTTGATTCAACTTCTAGAGGCTCCCATCCGGGTGTCAGGTACATTGAACAGTTGGTAGTCGTTTTGCAAAACAACAATGGGAGCGATCGGATGGATCTTCAACTCGCAGGTAAGGTTGCGCTGGTCACAGGCGCGAGCATGGGTCTTGGACGCTCGATCGCGGCCCTTCTGGCTGAGGAAGGCTGCCGCATGGCGATCGTCGCGCGACGTGTCAGCCTGCTCGAAAAAGTGGCGAATGAAATTGCGTCAACAGGGAGGGAGTCGCCGCTGATTATCGTTGAAGATATTACGTCCGATGGTGCCGCCGAGCGCATCAAGGCGCAGGCGATGGCGCGCTTCGGGAGCCTGGACGTCCTGGTAAACAATGCCGGCGGCTCCCGTCCCCAGTCGGGTCTGGGCACTGAAGCGGAATGGGAAGAAGCGATGCTGCTGAATTACACAGCCGGGCGGCGCTTGGCGCATGCCTTCGTGCCCATGATGCGTGAGAGAAAGTTCGGCCGGATCATCAACATTACCGGCGGGGACGAGCCAACCATCGTCAATGCCGCAAACCCGCCGAACGGCGCAGTGCACATTTGGGCTAAGGCCCTGTCGCGCAATGTCGCCAGGGACGGCATTACGGTGAACTGCGTGGTGCCGGGCAAAATCCATTCGGAGCAGATAGACCAACGCATCCTTCCCACGACAGAGGCCCGCGAAGCATGGATCGAACAGCATTGCCCCGTCGGCTACATCGGGGAACCGGATGATCTGGGCGTCCTCGTGACATTCCTGTGCTCTCCACGGGCGCGCTATATCACCGGCCAAGTCATGCATGTCGATGGTGGTGTTCGGCGCTATTCGCATTAAGAGTATTTTTCAATCGAGGTATAAGGTCGTGAGGTGCGGCGAATACCAATCGGATTGACCTCGGGGGACGCCTTGGTTAAGCTGACACGCTGGTTGTGGTACTTGTTGCCAAATTAGGGTTGTCACGGTGGCGATGTACGGGCAGCGCCTTTCTTCGATCTCGGGGATGGTGAATGGCACCTTCAGCTTACCTGCCAAGAAGGCTTGAATCTGGGAATTACTTTACAGATGGGTTTCGTCCATGCCGATCACCATGTGGAAAATGATCGCCCTAAGTCTGTCGATCAGGCTCAAACCTCATTGAATAAGGCTGAGAATGGATTTATAGAAATGCCCTATACTGAATTTGAGCCTTTGCGATTCTTGATCCATTTTAAGGATACGAACATGCGCACATTCACCCACTGCCTCATCTGTACGGTTCTGGCCCTGATGGTTGAACTGCCCGCGCGGGCCCAGGCCTGGCCCGTTAAGCCGATACGCCTGATCGTCAACTTCGCTCCAGGCGGCAGCACTGATGTCATTGCGCGAACGCTGGCTCAGAAGCTGGGAGAAGCGCTGGGGCAGCCGGTGATCGTCGAAAACCGTGTCGGTGCGGCGGGCAACATCGGACTCGACGCGGTTGCACGCTCGGCGCCCGATGGTTACACGCTGCTGCACACGGCTGATGGCTCCATCCTCGTTAACCCGCATATCTTTAAGATGGAGACTGACGTTGCGAAGGATTTGCTTCCAGTCGCGCCGACCGCCAATGCGGCGATGTTCTTGGTGGCCCGCCCGGGCGTACCTTCGGGCAACATGGCCGAGTTCCTTGCCCATGCGCGTGCCAACCCTGGAAAGCTAAATTACGGATCTGCTGGTAGCGGCACGCTGCAGCACGTTGTCATCGAAATGCTCATGCACGAAGCGAAGTTCAGCTCGGTACATGTGCCCTACAAGGGGTCGCAGGCGGTACTGGTGGACTTGCTTAGCAGCCAAGTGGACTTCAGCGTTGATCTAGGCGCTTCAATCCCGCACATCAAGAGTGGCAAACTGCGGATTCTTGGGGTGCCGGCAAAGACCCGGTCGAAGATTTTCCCCGATACCCCTACGCTGGTTGAAAGTGGCATCAACGTGGAATTGGTCTGGTATTC
>CANNNH010000153.1 GCA_947505915.1 Comamonadaceae bacterium | reverse complement strand
TGTTGAACATAAAAGCTATTTGATTCGTAATCATCTTCATCGCTAGCATCACGGTTGTAAGGCTTTGGTTCTGATAAGGTTTTTTGGGAATTGGGCAGTGGTAATGACATGGCTTTGGGCTCCTGATAGGGCCTTAATTCTGAATGATTTTTAGCTGAAAGTCTGTTTCAATTTGTAACCATCCTGCTTTTTGAATCAACGCGGCCGTAGATAGAATCTAAGGGTTTCATCTGTTCAAAAGGACGTCGCCAACCTGTAAACCATGTATTTGGTATAAACATCCAGTTACAAGCCCACAAAAGCAAAAACCCTAGCGCGAACGCAGGGGGTTTTTCAGTTTCAGATGGTGGCCCGGGGCGGAATCGAACCACCGACACAAGGTTTGGTATCGTTGTCTAATTGACTTTAGTCTTGCCCAGCTTAGATCAAGCATATGCTAAAGACATAGGTGATGCGGCTTGTCAGGTTTATCCCTATTCAGATGCTACTCGTGGCAATATTGAAGTCGATATCACAGTCGTATAAATCACTGCGTCCACTCATGGGGAAATTATGAACAGCAAATTAACAAAAACCGCGATAGATATTGGCATTAGCGAAAAAGATCGCAAAGCTATTGCTAAAGGGCTATCAGAGCTTTTAGCTGATAGCTATTCCTTATATTTGATGACGCATAACTTTCATTGGAATGTGAAGGGTCCGATGTTTAACACCCTTCACACCATGTTCATGGCTCAATATACAGAACAGTGGGCAGCACTTGATTTAATAGCTGAACGAATCAGGGCGCTTGGAGAGCCGGCACCTGGTACTTATAAGGAACTATCAAAATTAACCTCCATCAAAGAAATTGAGGGAGTGCCCAAGGCAATGGACATGGTCAAGTATCTTGTCAAGGCTCAGGAGGCTACTGCGAAAACTGCTCGTAAACTTTTCCCTATTGTTGAAAAAGCAAACGATCAACCTACAGCAGATTTGCTGACTCAGCGACAAGATACCCATGAAAAAACTGCTTGGATGCTAAGAAGTCTATTAGAAGAGTAGATCTTTGTTTGTGCCACGCGTCATTCTTTATGTGGTAACGGAATTGCCACAGTGGATTATCGACTCGACGAAACACAACTACATCACCGTCCCGTAACTGGACGCTTGAGGGTTGTGCGTATTGGAGGCGGGCTATTCGCGATCACAACATCCAGTTACAAGCCCACAAAAGAAAAAACCTCAGCTAGAACGCAGGGGTTTTTCAGTTTCAGATGGTGGCCCGGGGCCGAGTCGACCGCGGTTCGGAGTGTCTAATTTTCATTTAGATACTCTGCGCCCGATATTTGTGAGCGTTTGCACTGATTTCGAGTCAGGGTTGATAGAGTTTGAAGGAGAAGACGATCACGTGCACTTACCGGTGAACTATCCACCTAAAGTGGCCGTGTCAAAACTCGTGAATAGTCTCAAGGGTATTTCTAGCTTGATGATTCGCAAAAAGAATGGCCCAAACATCCGTAAGAAACTATGGGGCGGCGCTTTGTGGTCGCCAAGCTACTTTGCAGGAAGCTGTGGTGGTGCGCCAATTTCCGTTATTTGCAAGTATATTAAGCAACCGCAAGCGCCACGCTAAATTAAAGGTCAAAGAATGGAAGGCATCGCCTTCCGCGCTTACATCCCCGCCCTGAACGGCGAGGTTTTACGCGCAAATCCGATAAATGGGTGGAGTAGATATGAATAAAGGATGGATGACTGCAGTACTCGGACTGAGTTTTTCTATTGCAACATTTGCACAAAGTGCCCCCCCAACTGCGTTACCGGATTCGGTTCTGTTTGTGATCTCTAATGCCCCTGCCCTGACTAAAGAGGAACTGGCCTTTCGCAATATTTATCAGCTAAACAGTGCGATGGAGACGATCTTCGACAAAGATCTTAAGGTCGTTCAAAAAAATCTGCGCGACAGGGTCCCAGTGATCATGGGCCTCTTTAACGCGGCGGGCGGGCGATTTATTTTGTATCGCCCCGGCCAGCTGCCCCTTGAAGCACCACCAGTGCCGCCAATCTATCAGATTGCCAAAGCCACAGCCCATAGTGCGCTAGCCTCTTACGGCTTAGTTGTATCCGCGCTTAAGGACTCGAAGTCTGATCAATCATGGGTCGCACCAATGCGAACTTTTCGTACACAAGTACAAACGGCTAAGGAAAGTGTCGACGGCCTAGCGATTGGCACAGCGGATAAGCCCCTCGTGCACGTTGTGCTCGATCGCGTCCAGACATTTCTCGATACTTGCCTAAAAAATGGCTCATTTACCTATGAAGAGGTAGAGGCCTTCGCTCGTGGGGTGGAGCCTTATACAGAGAAGTTGATTGGGCTCGCAGCGACAGCGCAAGTATCACATTTTTATGAAGTGTTGTCGGCGTGGAAGAATTTACTGGGCAATGATTGGGACCGAATCTATGGCTTAACTAACTCCCTCTTTCCTACGCGTCAAAACAACATCCTTTTCACTATCATGGTTCAGTTCATGGGCGAGGAAAAAATTAATCGACAGCTTTTCATGTTTGAGACCACGAGTTTTCAGACTACGCCCGATGAAATGTTCAGCCTTTTGGCACGGTATATCAATGACCGAGGCCTGAGCAAAGTATTCTTCAATTACGAAGACCTCATGAGCCACGAACTCCTGAATGGTGGTGCGCGTAAAGTCATCATCGCCGAGTCCAAGCGGCGCGACATGAAACTAGTCCTGCCACCACTGGCCCATTTAAACAGTAACGAATGGCCTTGGCTGGTTAGTCAGGATAAAGGTTCCGGTCCTCGATCCCTCGATGACTTGCACAAAGAAGGCTATCTTCCCCCCTTGCCTGCGGAGTGAATCGCTACCGATTACCTAGGCACGACCCTTGTGAGTGTCGTTTAAAACGACACTCACAAAACCAACCGACCCCGTAACCGGACGCTCGAGGTTTCGTCCGTTCAAAAGGACGTCGTCAACCTGTAGCCCAAGCAAAATCTAGAGCCACAAAAGCAAAAAACCCAGCGCGATGGTAGGGTTTTTTCAGTTTCAGATGGTGGCCCGGGGCGGAATCGACCGGGGCTGAGGATGTTTAATCCATCATCCATTGGCAATCAAAAATGGTGTGTAATTAGGAAATAAATTCAGTCATCGATAATTACATTGGTGTAATCGTGGGTCAAAGAGGGTGATGGGGGTGCGGCTAAAAAGTTGGACTGGTTTATGCCGTAAGTCCGAGACTTTGTCTGTATTCTAAGGGACTAAGTGATCCAAGGGATATCTTGATTCGTTTTTCGTTGTACCAACGAATATACGAATCGACAATCTGAATAAATTGCTCAATGGTTGTTGCCTGCCAGCTACGAGGGTAAAACAACTCGTTTTTCAGCCGCCCAAAGAAACCTTCACAGGCTGAGTTATCGGGTGAGCACCCTTTCCGCGACATTGACCGAACGAGTTTGGCATCACCCATCCGAGTTAACCAGCCTGGCCATCGGTAGTGAGCGCCGCGATCCGAATGGACGACAGGCAGGTCATCGCATTTTGCAACGGTTTCGATCGCAGCATCTAACATCGTGTTTACGAGTTTAGCGTCTGGCCGTGTACCAATTGACCAACTGATCACCATGCCGTCAAAGCAGTCGATCATGGGCGACAGGTAAACCTTACCCGCAGGGATATGGAACTCTGTGATGTCGGTGAGCCACTTCTCATTAGGGGTTGCAGCGTGGAAGTCGCGGTTGATTATGTTCTCTGGCGCAGGGCTAATTTCCCCACCGTACGAGTGGTAGCGACGACGCCTCGGCGTGGCAATAGTCAGTCCTGCCTGCCCCATTAAACGCCGAACAACTCCTTCTGAGATGTGTAGATGCCGCTTGCTCAGCGAAGCCTTTATACGTCGATATCCATAGCACCGGTGATTGAGCTCAAAGACGTCAGTGATTGCAAGACGGACGTCTACATACTTGTCAGGGCCCAGCAGGCGGGCTCGGTGATAAAAGTAAGAGCTGCGAGCAAGGCCCAGTTCGACAAGGAGTTCTGGCACCGCATACGTTTGTCTGAGGGCATCAATCATCAGTGTCTTCTCCCGATTGCTCAGAAGGGTGAGGTTGATGCCCAGGCCTTTTTTTAACAGTTCAGCCGCCATCTTTAAAAGGTCGTGCTCAAGCCGTAACTTATGAATATCACGCTTAAG
This sequence comes from Comamonadaceae bacterium, assembly GCA_947505915.1. The sequence goes on along the minus strand of CANNNH010000153.1, from coordinate 722 downwards.
CGACTCGACGGTTCTTTCTAACTCCGCTCGGTCAGGCAACGGTTGCAGATCATCTTGGTTTTTCATGGATGGAGGAGCCTCTGGGCCGAGTAGCTTATTCTTCCAGTTATACAGCGTTGTCCTGTCAACGCCTAACTTATTAGCAGATGCTTGAGCGCTCGTCGGGCGCATGCACAGATCAATGACGGCAGCGTTCTTGAAGGCGTCAGAATACAACGTCCTGATACCCTTGTTAACTAGGGGATGTCTAGTATTGGGGTATAACTCACTGATCCACTCAGTGAGCGTACCTCGGCACGGATATCCTAATGCATTGAGGGTGCTGGCAATGCATCGATCATGGTCTAGGTAATGATCAACTGCTAACTGCTTTTGTTCCTCCGAATACTTCAGCCTAGATCGTGCATAACCAATTGACACATCTTGTCGCTGCTCATATTCTCGATACCAAGTCTTGAGTGCGTTCTTTGTCGGGTAACCCAACTGAATAATGGTCGCCGCGATGCGTTTGTCGAGCTTGATATAAAGCTTGACTGCTCGAATTCGGTCTTCGTATGAGTACATGAACTACCTCCAAGTAGTCCAACTTTTCCGCCGCACCCCCAACTGCTCAACTTTCATTCGGCGTCAACAGATGCCGCTTTAGATGAAAAGCCTTATTATCAAAGTTCGGTTTTTGGCCAAGCAGACGGTCATTTTGCCGCCTTTGTTCGACCTAGCCA
>CANNNH010000152.1 GCA_947505915.1 Comamonadaceae bacterium | reverse complement strand
TAGCCACCAGGCCCCGCGCCAATGACGATGACGTCGAATGGTTTGCTCATGTTGATTACCTTAAATGTCAAACAGCAAACGTGCTGGGTCTTCCAAGGCTTCCTTCATGGCGACCAGTCCTAAGACAGCTTCGCGGCCGTCAATGATGCGGTGGTCGTAGGACATGGCCAGATAATTGATCGGGCGAACCACCACTTGACCATTTTCAACAACAGCCCTGTCTTTGGTGGCATGGACACCCAAAATGGCCGACTGAGGCGGGTTGATGATGGGCGTTGACAACATGGAACCGAAAACACCACCATTGCTGATGGAGAAGGTACCGCCGGTCATGTCCTCAATGCCGAGCTTTCCATCACGCGCTTTGGCGCCAAATTCTGAAATCTTCTTTTCAATTTCGGCAAAACTCATTTGGTCGGCGTTGCGCAAAATGGGCACGACCAAGCCCCTGGGAGATCCAACAGCAATACCGATGTCGAAATAGCCGTGGTAGACGATGTCGCTTCCATCCACTGAGGCATTGAGGACCGGGTATTTTTTCAAGGCGTGCACGGCTGCTTTGACAAAAAAGCTCATGAAGCCAATTTTTACGCCGTGCTCTTTCTCGAACTTTTCCTGGAAACGCTTCCTCATTTCCATCACTGGTGCCATGTTGACCTCGTTGAACGTGGTCAACATGGCATTGGTCGACTGCGACTGGAGCAAGCGCTCCGCCACCCTTGCCCGCAAGCGGCTCATGGGAACACGCTGTTCAGGACGATCCCCCAAATCCACAGTGGGGCCGACAACTTGAGGCAACAATGTGGGTAACGCACCTGTCGGTATCGATGCGGGGACGACGACAGGCCTGGCGCCACTGGCGACCGCACCCAGTACATCACCTTTGGTGATGCGACCGTCTTTTCCGGTACCAGATATAGAACCTGCAGACAAAGCATGGTCGGCCATCAATTTGGCAGCGGCTGGCATGGCCACATTGGCTTTGCTCATATCAGCCGGCACGCTCGCGGCCTTGGAAACCGGTGCCGCAGCAGCCGGGACGGATGCACTGGATGCCGACATTTTTCCATCGGTATCAATGCGGGCAATCAATTGCTCTGCAATGACCGTGCCGCCATCTGCCACCAAAATTTCGGACAAAACGCCAGCCGCAGGGGCAGGCACTTCCAAAACGACTTTATCGGTTTCAATTTCAATCAAAATTTCATCGACAGATACGGTATCTCCTGCCTTCTTTTTCCATTGCAACATCGTGGCTTCAGCCACAGACTCGGACAATTGCGGGACTTTTACTTCAACGATCGACATGTGTTTTCCTAGGATTGATTTTTTCAACGGTCCCTGAGGGACTCACTCCGAATTTCATTTTGTGAGGACAAAGCCCTTGAGCTTGGCAAAAGCCGCATCGACCAAAGCCCTTTGTTGGTCCTGATGCAAGTGCGAATAGCCGACCGCAGGCGAGGCGGATGCCGTGCGGCCTGCATAACCCAGCTTTTGACCCTCAACCATGTTTTCGTGGATGTTGTGCTGAATGAAAAACCAAGCACCTTGGTTTTGCGGTTCGTCTTGACACCACACAATTTCTGCCACGTTGGGGTATTTTTTCAATTCACTGGCAAAAGCTTTGTGCGGGAATGGGTACAACTGCTCTAAACGCAAAATGGCCGTATCGTCATGCCCTTTTTCCTCTCGCTTCTTGGCCAAGTCGTAGTAAACCTTGCCTGAGCACACCAAAATTCGTTTGACTTTGTCGTTTTTGAGGTCGGCATTTTCAGGGATGATGGTTTGAAAACTGCCCTTGGTGAACTCTGACACAGGGGACGCAGCGTCCTTGTTTCGCAACAAGGATTTGGGCGTGAAAATGATCAACGGCTTGCGCAAATTGCGCACCATTTGCCTTCGCAACACATGGAAGATTTGACTGGCCGTAGTGGGTTGAACAATTTGCATATTGGTGTCAGCCGCCAATTGCATGAAACGCTCGACCCGAGCCGAGCTGTGTTCAGGGCCTTGGCCTTCATAACCATGTGGCAGCATCAAAGTGATGCCATTCACGCGGCCCCACTTCACCTCCCCTGAAGCGATGAATTGGTCAATCACCACTTGCGCACCGTTGGCGAAATCACCAAACTGGGCTTCCCAAATGACCAAAGTACTGGGGTCATTGGATGCGTAACCATACTCAAACCCCAACACAGCTTCCTCGGAGAGGATGGAGTCGATGACCACAAACGGTGCTTGCTTGTCACTGACGTTTTCCAAGGGCACGTACGTACCCGTGTCCCATTTCTCACGGCTTTGATCATGGACAACGGCATGCCGGTGGGTGAACGTTCCACGACCTGAGTCTTCACCAGACAAACGAATGGGATAACCTGAAGACACCAACGAGGCAAATGCCATGTGCTCGCCCATGCCCCAATCCACGGGAATATCACCCCGCCCCATGGCAGCGCGATCGTCATAGACTTTTTTGACCAGTTGGTGCGGGGTGACCGAGGATGGCAAGGTGGTGATTTTTTCCGCCAATCGCTTCCACTCTGCCAGGGGAATAGCCGTATCACCGGCATCGGTCCACTTTTTACCCAAGTAAGGAGACCAGTCCACCGTGAATTTGGTTTTGAAATTGGTGAGGACAGGGTCTGATGTGTGCCGTCCTTCATCCAAAGCCTGTCGACAGGCTTTGACCATGTCGTCGCCCAGTTGGTCGCCCAGACCTTGGGTTGCCAGTTTGTCGGCATAGTGTTTTCTGGTGCCTGGGTGCGCTGATATTTTTTTGTACATCAACGGCTGGGTCAGGCTGGGGGTGTCTTGCTCGTTGTGACCCAATTTTCTAAAGCAGGTGATGTCTACCACCACATCTTGCCGGAAAGTCATTCGAAACTCGAGGGCCAGTTGGGTAGCCAACACGACGGCCTCGGGATCATCGCCATTGACGTGCAACACCGGGGCTTCAACCATTTTGACGATATCGGTGCAAAACACAGACGATCGCATATCTCTGGGGTCAGAGGTGGTGAATCCAATTTGATTGTTGATGATGATGTGAACGGTTCCACCGGTGGTGTAGCCACGGGTTTGGGCCAAGGCCAAGGTTTCTTGGTTGACGCCCTGCCCACCAAAAGCGGCATCGCCATGCACCAAGACAGGCAGTACCTGGTCTCCTTTGGGATCGCCGCGGCGGTCCATGCGGGCTCGAACAGACCCCTCCACGACAGGGTTCACAATTTCCAAGTGCGATGGGTTGAAGGCCAAGGACAGGTGAACGGGACCACCAGGGGTGGTGACATCAGAGCTAAAACCTTGATGGTATTTGACATCGCCAGAAGGCAACTCTTCCGGGGCTGTGTGGTCAAACTCGGCAAACAAATCTTTGGGCAATTTGCCCATGGTGTTGACCAGCACATTCAAACGACCCCGGTGGGCCATGCCAATCACAACCTCTTGGACGCCAAGGGAGCCAGCACCTTGGATCAACTCATCCATGGCCGCAATAAAGCTCTCACCGCCCTCCAAAGAGAAACGTTTTTGCCCCACATATTTGGTGTGTAAAAAACGCTCTAAACCCTCTGCCGCAGTCAGCCGATCCAGGATGTGTTTCTTCTTTTCGGCCGTGAAATTGGGCTTGCTGCGAATGCTTTCTAACTTTTGCTGCCACCAACGTTTTTGGGTCATGTCAGAGGTGTACATGTACTCTGGACCCAAAGTCCCGCAATACGTGTCACGCAGTGCGTTGATGAGTTCACGCAAACTCATCCGATCGCGACCGAAAAATGTATTGCTGGTGTCAAAGATGGTTTCTTGATCAGCATCCGAAAAACCATAAAAGGACGGCTCCAACTCAGGAATATGTGGACGCTCCGTTCGCTGAAGCGGGTCTAAATCGGCCCACCTTTGCCCCACATTTCGGTAAGCCGCAATCAACTGCTGGGCCGCCGTGCGTTTGCGCCCCATCTCCAAGTCGTTGCTGGCCATGACCACACGGGTTCCGCCCGACTTGGCACGCTCAGCAAATGCATTGACCACTGGTAAATGCGCCACATCTTTGGCTTGACTGCCATCGACCGCATTCACGTGCTGCAAAGCGTCAAAATACGACCGCCATGAGTCAGGAACGCTGCCAGGGTTGGTGAGGTAGTTTTCGTACATCTCTTCGACGTACGGGGCGTTTCCACCGAACAGGTAGGTATTGCCAGAATAAGATTGGTAGACGGATGTTCCGCCCTGAGATGGATCACTCATTTCGCTGACCTCCGCACCCCTTGAGGGCGCATAAGCTGGTTGAAAAAAACCTTCCGCGACACGGCTAAACCGATTGGCGGATGCGACTGTGGCTGGGAAGGGCCTTAGTGCATGAGGGATTGTGCCATTGATTTTTTTAGCCAGGCCCTAGTTCTAAAGTTATCGTCACCTGCCTGTGGTCAACCCACTTGATGTTTGACCTGCTCCAAAGCACTGGGGTCTTCCATGGTGGTCAAGTCACCAGGATCTCGTTTTTCACAAACAGCTTGTAAGGCACGGCGCAACAGTTTTCCGCTGCGGGTCTTGGGCAAAGCAGACACCACAAAGATGCGCGAGGGTCTGGCCACGGCACCCAACTGGGAATCAACCAGTTTCATGATTTCGCCCTCAAATCTCAACTTGGAAGCATCCGTTTGAAGTTCACTGGTGTCTCTGGGGATCACAAATCCCATGGCCACTTGGCCTTTGAGCTGATCTGCCACGCCAACCACAGCAACTTCAGAAACATTGGGGTGGCTGGATATGCTTTCCTCAATCTCGCGGGTGCCCAATCGATGGCCTGCGACATTGATCACATCGTCGGTTCTGCCCAATATGAAATAGTAGCCATCCTCGTCTCGGATTCCCCAATCAAAGGTGGAATAGACTTGTTTTCCAGGCACGCTGGTCCAATAGGTATTGATAAACC
>CANNNH010000151.1 GCA_947505915.1 Comamonadaceae bacterium | reverse complement strand
GGGACATGCCAGAGGCATGGCGCGATTGGCTGCTGTCCCCGCATCCCACCCCTGCATTGACTTCGGGTCAAACCCACCCCTGGGTGGATGCGCTGGCCTGTGCTGCCGAGTTGCCCGCGCACACCACACAAGCCGCTGACATGGCTGTTTTGCCCTATACCAGTGGCACCACCGGCCTGCCCAAGGGGTGTATCCACCTGCACCAAAGCTTGATGCACAACGCCATGGCTTCGGCCTTTTGGAGCCAGGGCACCCCAGACAATGTGAGCCTGTGCGTGGTGCCCATGTTCCACATCACGGGCATGGTCTCGGTGATGCACTCGGCCATCTATTTGGGCGCCACTTTGGTGTTGATGCCGCGTTGGAACCGGGACGTGGCTGCCCGCTTGATCCAGCGCCATCGGGTCACCCATTGGACCAATATCCCGACCATGGTGATCGACTTGTTGGGCAGCCCGGATGTGGACCAATACGACCTCAGCAGTTTGGTGCACATCGGTGGCGGTGGCGCGGCGATGCCACAAGCCGTGGCGCAGCGATTGAACACCCAGTGGGGGCTGAAGTACATCGAAGGTTATGGTTTGACCGAAACCTCTGCCCCGTCGCATTCCAACCCGCCAGACCGGCCCAAGGAACAGTGCTTGGGCGTGCCATTCATGAGCACAGATGCGCGCGTGGTGGACCCCCAGCATTTGACCGAATTGCCGGTGGGCGAGTCCGGTGAGATCGTGATCCATGGTCCCCAGGTGTTCCAAGGCTATTGGAAGCGACCCGATGAAACCGCCAAAGCTTTTTTTCAGTTGGACGGCAAAAGATTTTTTCGCTCGGGTGACTTGGGTCGCATGGATGAAGAGGGCTATTTCTTCATCACCGACCGGCTCAAGCGCATGATCAACGCATCGGGCTTCAAGGTGTGGCCGGCCGAAGTGGAGGCGCTGATGTTTCAGCATCCGGCCATCTTGGAGGCTTGCATCATTGCCACCCGGGATGCGTACCGGGGCGAAAGTGTGAAAGCCATGGTGGTGTTGCGCCCTGGGCAGCAGGGTCAGGTCACAGAACAAGATGTGGTGGCATGGTGCCGAAACCACATGGCCGTGTACAAAGCCCCCAAAGCGGTTGAATTCATGGACGCCTTGCCCAAAAGCGGCAGCGGTAAGGTCATGTGGCGCACCCTGCAAGAGGCTGAATACGCCCGCCCATCCGTGGCGAGCTGAGCCGGGTGGGGCGCTACACCCCAGCCAAGCCCGGCTGGGGCGCAAGAGGCGGCTTGCGCTAAGCTTGGCACATGATTCAACTTTCTGTCCTTGACCAGTCCATCGCCGCGGCCGGCTCTTCTCAGGACCAAGCGGTTCGCAACACTTTGGCTCTGGCGCAGCAATGCGAAGCCTGGGGCTACCGCCGCTTTTGGGTCAGCGAGCACCACAGCCACCCCAGCATCGTGGGTACCGCGCCTGAAATTCTCATGGCCGCCATTGCAGCGTGTACCCAGCGCATTCGCATTGGCAGTGCCGGTGTGATGCTGCCCCATTACTCGGCCCTCAAAGTAGCCGAGCAATTCCGGGTGCTCAACGCTTTGGCCCCAGGGCGCATGGATCTGGGTGTGGGGCGCGCACCTGGCAGCGATGGTCGAACTGCGCAGGTGCTCAATCCGGACCGATATGCGTCCGAGCGATTTCCCCAGCAGGTGTTGGAGCTGCAAGCCTGGATCACAGGCACGCCCCTGCCAGTGGGTCATCCAGGGCACGGGGTGTTTGCTTATCCCAGCAGTGACACCACGCCCGATATTTGGATGTTGGGCAGCTCAGACTATGGCGCCCAATTGGCCGCACACTTGAGCTTGCCCTATGCGTTTGCCTACTTCATCACGGAGGGGCAGGGCCTGGAGTCGGCGTTGGATTTGTATCGGCAAAACTTCCGGCCCACCGAGGAACGACCTCGGCCCCACGCGACGGTGTGTGTGTGGGCCTTGGCCGCCGATACCGAGGAGCAGGCATGGCATTTGTTCAAAAGTCGAGCGCGCTGGCGCATGGACCGCAACCTGGGCCGCATTGGGCCGATCTTGCCGCCAGATGAAGCCGAGCGGGACTACAGCCCTGCGGAACAACTCGCCCTGGCGCAACTCAAGGCCAATGCCTTGGTCGGGTCCGCTCCTCAAGTTGCCAGCAAGCTGCGCGCATTGGCGCAACGCATGGACCTTGACGAAATCGTGTTGATCACCTGGACCCATGACCCGGTGCACCAGCGCCGCTCGTATGAACTGCTGGCCCAAGAATTTGCATGGGGCCAGCAGGCCTCATCCCGCCAACTTGAACCGGCATTGAACTGAAACTTACCGCAGAAAGGCCATCGATGTTTCAAACCACCATTGCCGGCAGCTTGCCCAAACCCGAGTGGCTGGCTGAGCCAGAAAAGCTGTGGCCCCAATGGAAGCAAGCCGGTGCCTCCTTGCAACAAGCCAAAGCGGATGCCACGCTGTTGTGGATCAAGGCACAAGAAGACGCTGGCTTGGACATCATTGGCGACGGCGAGCAAGCACGTCAGCATTTTGTGCATGGCTTTTTAGAGCAGGTGGAAGGCATTGACTTTGAGAACAAAGTCAAGATGGGCATCCGCAACAACCGCTATGACGCCATGGTGCCGCAGGTGGTGGCCAAACTGCGCTTGAAAGGGCGAGTCCACGCCATGGAGGCGCAGCTGCTGCGTGCCCACACCACGCGCAAAACCAAATTCACCTTGCCCGGCCCGATGACGATTGTGGACACCGTGGCCGACAGGTTTTACGGTGAGGGCAAAGAAGGTCGCATCAACATGGCCATGGCCTTTGCCGAGTTGCTGAATGAAGAGGCGCTGGCGCTGCAAGCCGATGGCATCGACATCATCCAGTTTGACGAACCCGCTTTCAATGTCTACATGGAAGACGCCGCCGACTGGGGTGTGAAAGCGCTAGAGCGTGCGGTGCAGGGCCTCACCTGTACCACCGCGGTGCACATTTGCTATGGCTATGGCATTCAAGCCAATGTGGACTGGAAAAACACCTTGGGCCACGAGTGGCGTCAATATGAAAAGGTTTTTCCTGCGTTGGCCAAAAGCAGCATCAACCAAGTCAGCTTAGAGTGCTTTCATTCGCATGTGCCGATGGACTTGATCGCTTTGCTCAAGGGCAAAGACGTGATGGTCGGCGTGATCGATGTGGCGTCCGATGTGATCGAAACCCCTGAAGAGGTGGCCGACACCATTGGCAAAGCATTGCAATTTGTCAGCAAGGAGCACTTGTTTCCTTGTACCAACTGCGGCATGGCCCCAATGAGCCGTGACGTGGCTTGGAAAAAGCTGCAAGCGCTGGCCAAAGGGGTAGAGCTTGCGAGGAAGAGAATGGGAAGTTGAGGTAATTTCCAACTTCCGACTAAAATGTTGGAAATCCAACCATGAGGTAGCTGCCATGCCAGAAATCAGGATGCGCTCAAAAAATCAATTCACTTTGCCTGCGAGCGTGGTGCGGGAGTCAGGCATACAAATCGACGACAAGTTGTCGGTGATGTGCGTCAACGGCAGCATCGTTATCACGCCGTTCACAAACAAGAAACTTGGCGTGGATGGTGTGATGGGTTTTGCCGGCATTGCCCACGGCGTGTGGGGTGACAGCCCCGAAGAAGTGGAGCAAGCCTTGAGAAATGACCGAGGCACATGGCAACGATAGGCGAGGTACTGCCAAGACTTAAGGGGCAGCGCGTTTACATCGACGCCAACGTTTTTATTTACTTTCTCGAAAAAAGCGCCGTCTATTTCCCCGTGGTGGCTGAGCTTCTCAGTGCCAGTGCCCAACACCAGGTGTTTGCTTTCACAGGGGATGCCGCAGTGGCGGAAGTCATGGTTGGCATTTACAGGCAAGACAGGCCATCATTGACCGCCCAATGCAAATCTTTTTTTGCAAACCCGCAGCTATTGAGCGTGGTCAGGCACGATGCAGAGGTCTTTGAACTGGCCGCATTGATGGTGGCCAAACAGCGCTTCAAGCTGATCGACGCACTGCATATGGCAACGGCCATTTCACATGGATGCAAGGCCTTGATCACCAACGATGAGGGGATGCGATCCATCGATGGTTTGGAAGTCATCCACCTCCAAGATCACGTCTAAGGCCGCGGGTGAACGGCGCTTCGCAAATTCAGCTTTGTGCACCAGGTGCGTGAATGGTTCGTTTAGAGCCCATCACAGTTGCATCACCGGCACCAACTCGCCAGACCAGGCGAACTTAGGTCAGCACTGAGGTGCTGATGACACCGCCTCGGGTTTGGCCATCACGCCCGTTTCCGGGTCAAATTCTGCGGCCTTGAGGTACAAAGCCAGACCTGCATCCATGGTTTGGGCATGCTGCTCGAACCAAAGGCCGACCTCATGCAGCAACTGCCGGACCAAGGGCAGTTGATCGAGTTCTCGACCTCGTCGCAAACCCTCGCGCATGACTTGCAAAATGGTGTCGTGTTGATCGGCATGGCAACCCATGGGTCCAAATTGGGCTTGTTCCATCCAGCGGTCTTCGCGCTCAAAATGGTCTTGGGTGTGGGTGAGGACGGCCTCATAGCGATCCATCAAGTCGGCATCGCTGGCCATTTGGGCAGCGCCCAGCAGGGCAACAAACTCCACATGGGTGTCGTCCATTTGAGCCATATCAACGGCCAGATGGTCGGACCACTGCAAACTGGGTTCGCTGGGCGAGGTGTATTTTTCGTCGATGACTATTTCAGACATGGCGCAATCTCTTGGCAAAGGGGGTGATGAGGGTGGCGGTCTTTTTAAGTGCGCTCAAATATAGCGGCAATGCCTTGGCCGCCACCAATGCACATGGTCACCAGGGCGTAGCGCCCTTGGATGCGATGCAGTTCATGCAAGGCCTTGACCGTGATCAAAGCGCCCGTGGCCCCAATCGGGTGACCCAATG
>CANNNH010000150.1 GCA_947505915.1 Comamonadaceae bacterium | reverse complement strand
TTGGTACAGCGCTTGTGCATCAAGTGATGAATATTCAGTGTTCATGGGTTCAGGCTTCGCAGAAATTGATCCAAGATGACACATGCAGAAGCCGCATCCACATCTACCGCACCTTGGCTGCGTGCCTCGGTGGTTGAATAGCGTTCGTCTACTTCAAAGACTGGCAACTGGTAACGCCCCCGCAGTTGCCTTGCAAATTTTTGTGCGTGAAGGGTATTTTCATGCGCTGCGCCATCGGGGTGGTAGGGCACACCCACAACCAAAGCGTCAGGTTGCCATTCGTCAATATGCTTGGTGATAGACGCCCAGCGTGCTTGGCCTGAGCCGTTGACCGTAGCTTGCGGCTTGGCTTGACCCAGCAGGCGGGAAGCATAGGCAACGCCGGTACGTTGTTGTCCAAAGTCAAAAGCCAAAAAAGAGTGCAACTCGGTTGCTGCGGTTTGGGACACCGCCAGACTCACGCGTGGCCCGCCTGAGGTGAAAGCATCCAAGCTTGCAAACCTAAAAGAGCCAATGCACGGTCATAACGCTGATCTATGGGTGTGTCAAAAATCACCTGCGGATCTGCTTGCACTGTGAGCCAGCTGTTCTCACCCAGTTCTGACTCAAGCTGCCCTTGCGCCCATGCAGAATACCCAAGGGTGATAAGCACCCGTCTAGGGCCGGCACCGGTGGACAAGGCCTCGAGCACATCTTTGGAGGTGGTCATCTCCAAGCCACCTGGGATAGACAAGGTAGAGGCATAGGCGGCCTCGCTGGCCTCAGCAGCTGTCATGGTGTTGGACAAGGGCTCATGTAAAACAAATCCACGTTCTGTGTGTACAGGGCCACCCTGAAAGACGGGAATTTCAATCAAATCGGTTCGACCCAAATTGAGCTCAACCTTTTCGAACAGGTCTTGCATACGCAAGGTACTGGGTTTGTTGATAATCAAGCCCAAAGCACCTCGGTCGCTGTGCTCGCACATGTAAACCACACTGCGATTGAATGATTCGTCCATCAAACCAGGCATGGCGATCAAAAAATGATGCGTAAGGTTGATAGGCTCGAAATCTTGGGTCATTTCGTTATTTTAAAGGGTGAAGATGAAGCCAGACTCTCGGGACATTTTTGATCGCTCTCTGGTGTGGTTTAGACGCGATTTACGCGCCGATGACCATACGGCACTGCACCACGCCCTCCTCAGAAGCAAGCAAGTTTTTTGCGTCTTTATTTTTGACTCTTCTATTCTTGAAACCCTTCCACGCCATGACCGGCGGGTGGCATTTATCCACGGCAGCTTGCTCGATATGGACCAGCAACTGCGCACACTTTCAGGCCACGAACAGGCTGGTCTTTTGGTACGCCACGGAGAACCGACGGCCTGTTTGCAGCAACTGGTCACACAACTGGGTGTTCAAGCGGTCTTTACCCACCATGATGATGAACCCTATGCATTGATGCGGGACACAGCAGTCAAAGGTGCGCTTGCCAACCTTGGCACCTCTTTTGTCAGCTTCAAAGACCATGTGGTGTTTGAGCGAAGTGAAATCTTGACCCAAAACGGTCAGCCCTATGGTGTTTTCACGCCTTACAAAAACAATTGGTTAAAAAAAGTCACGGCTGCCGACTTGGCTGAAAAACAAGTCAGGCCTGCAGACGGTCAACTTGCACCCATTCCTGCTGCTTTGCAGCACCCCATCCCGAGCCTAGAAGAGATTGGGTTTGAAGCTGTCGATTTACCCGCGCTTCACATACACCCTGGGGCAAGTGGCGCACAGCTTTTACTCAAAGATTTTGTCAACCGTATCAGCCACTATCAGCAAACCCGCGACTTTCCCAGCGTGAAGGGACCGAGCTATCTGAGTGTGCATTTGCGTTTTGGCACTGTGTCGACCAGGCGTTTGGCCCGACTGGCTTACCCTTTGGCAGTAGAGGGGGACACAGGTGCCCAAACATGGCTTGGCGAGTTGATTTGGCGGGATTTTTACCACCAAATATTGCACCACCACCCGAGAGTTGTGGAGCAATCATTTAAACCTGCTTATGACGCGATTGTTTGGGAAACAGGCAAGGAAGCTAAACAATTGTTTGCTGCATGGTGCGAGGGGCGAACAGGCTATCCATTGGTGGATGCGGCCATGGCCCAAATCAACCAAACCGGCTATATGCACAACCGCTTACGCATGGTGGTGGCCAGTTTCTTGGTGAAAGACTTGGGCATCAATTGGCGCTGGGGAGAACAGTATTTCGCTCAGCACCTGATCGATTTTGATTTGGCCGCCAACAACGGGGGTTGGCAGTGGGCCAGTTCCAGTGGCTGCGATGCACAGCCTTACTTCCGTATCTTTAACCCCATCAGTCAAAGCGAAAAGTTTGATCCGCAGGGGAAATTTATTCGCCGCTATTTGCCCCAACTTGCAGCGCTGCCCAACGACGCCATTCACGCACCTTGGTTGGCCAAGCCCTTGGTCTTGGAAGCGGCCAATGTCACGCTAGGCAAGACTTACCCGCTTCCCATCGTGGACCACGCCAATGCCCGCTTGAAAACCCTCATGCGCTACAGCGTCGTGAAAAGCAAGAACGACTGAACTAGCAGGTCGACTAGATTTGAACCATTTCAAAATCTTCCTTTCGCGCGCCACACTCTGGGCAAGTCCAATTCATGGGTACTTGCTCCCAAGGGGTGCCTGGGGCAATGCCCTCTTCAGGCGCTCCAGTAGCTTCGTCGTAAATCCACCCACAAATCAAGCACATCCAAGTCTTGTTCACAGTCATTTCTTTCCAGTTAATTAAGCAAAACCCGCTGAAGCGGTGGCATAGAATGAAACAGATTCTATAGATGGCACATGAACACTACTCCCCCCTTGCCTGATGAAGGCCAATCTGAGGAAATGGCGCACCCTTGCGTGCTTTGTTTCAATGCCAACGACCCCAGCGGCGCGGGCGGTTTAACCGCAGACATTTTGGCAATGTCGTCTGTGGGCGCTCATGTGTTGGCCATCTCCACGGGCAGTTATGTGCGCGATACCGCCGAGGTTTTCGACCATATCGCGATCGACGATGAAGCGGTCGACGAACAAGCCCGCACCATCTTGGAAGACATTGCGGTTCAGGTGATCAAAATAGGTTTTTGTGGCTCTCCTGATGTTCTCTCCACGGTAGCTGAAATTTGCGCTGACTACGCTGATGTGCCAGTGGTTGCCTATATGCCTAGCCTGTCGTGGTGGCAAGATGAACCCATCGACGCCTACCAAGACGCTTTCATGGAACTGGTGTTGCCTCAAACAACTGTTTTGGTGGGCAACCACAGCACCTTGTGGCGTTGGTTGCTTCCAGAATGGGGCAGTGACCGCAGCCCCAGCGCCAGAGATTTAGCCAAGGCCGCGGCAGACAAGGGTGTGCCTTACACGTTTGTCACTGGCATGCCCCAAACGGGCGGCCAACATATGGAAAATGCATTAGCAACTCCCTTGAATGTGATGGTCAGCGAAACCATTGAGCGCTTTGATGCGGTCTTCACTGGCGCCGGCGACACCTTGAGCGCAGCTTTGGCTGGGTTGCTGGCCATGGGTGACGATTTGGAAGCTTCCGCTGCAGAGGCCCTAGGTTACCTCGATGGCAGCTTGGACGCCGGTTTTCGCCCAGGCATGGGACACGCCGTTGCTGATCGGCTGTTTTGGGCGCACAGCGTAGACGAAGGTAGCGGGTTTGAAGATGGCGACGATGCTGCTGCCACAGCTGACGACTTCTCATTGCCCGCCCACCAAACACGACATTGATTTTTATTCACTGAAACCATGACTGATCTGAACCAAACCCTTTTCGACCGCGCGCGCCTTGTCATTCCTGGCGGCGTCAATTCCCCTGTACGCGCCTTTCGCGCAGTGGGTGGCACACCGCGATTTGTCAAACGCTCACAAGGCGCTTATTTTTGGGACGCCAACGACAAGCGCTATATCGACTACATCGGCTCTTGGGGCCCGATGATTTTGGGCCACGGCCACCCAGCGGTGGTTGAAGCCGTGCAAAAAGCGGTGCTTGAAGGCTTCTCCTACGGCGCTCCTACCGAGCGCGAAATTGAACTCGCCGAAGCGCTCTTAAAGTTGATGCCTTCGATGGAGATGGTGCGCTTGGTGAGTTCGGGCACCGAGGCCGGTATGAGCGCCTTGCGCCTGGCCCGTGGCGCCACCGGCCGCAGCAAGATCATCAAGTTCGAGGGCTGTTACCACGGCCACGCCGACGCTTTGTTGGTGAAAGCCGGTTCGGGCTTGGCTACCTTTGGCAACCCCACCAGCGCCGGTGTACCACCCGAAGTGGTGCAACACACCTTGGTGCTGGAGTTCAACAACATTCCCCAACTGGAAGAAGCCTTCTCCCTGCACGGCAAAGAGTTGGCTTGCTTGATGATCGAGCCCATCGCCGGCAACATGAACTTTGTGCGCGCCAGCGTCCCCTTCATGAAGCGCTGCCGCGAGCTGTGCAGCCAACACGGCGTATTGTTGGTGTTTGACGAGGTGATGACCGGCTGCCGCGTGGCTTTGGGCAGTGCGCAAAGCGTTTACGCCCAATCCATCCCGGGTTTCGAGCCCGACCTGACGGTGTTGGGCAAAGTGATTGGCGGGGGCATGCCCCTGGCCGCCTTTGGTGGCAAACGCGCGGTGATGGAACAACTCGCACCCTTGGGGCCGGTCTACCAAGCGGGCACCTTGAGCGGCAACCCCGTGGCCACGGCTTGCGGCTTGGCCACCTTGAAAGAAATTTCCAAGCCCGGCTTTTTTGACGCGCTGTCAGCCCGCACCCAAAGTTTGGTCGATGGCCTGAAAGACGCTGCTTCCAAAGCCGGCGTGCCCTTCAGCGCCGATTGCCAAGGCGGCATGTTTGGTTTCTTTTTGCTGCCTGAGTTGCCGCAAAACTATGCCAAGGTCATGACCAGCGACAGCCCCAAGTTCAACCAACTCTT
>CANNNH010000149.1 GCA_947505915.1 Comamonadaceae bacterium | reverse complement strand
CAGTGAGCGCCCACGCACTGCGCAGCAAAAAACGGTAGTGCTCACGCACCCATTGGTTATAGCGGGACTCGGCAGACTGGAACAGCATGGTGATCAAGAGCGCTGCATGGCTTGGTTCATTCCGTGGCGCTCATTGGTACTTTCCCTAGGGCTGTCGATCAAGGCCCCCGCGTCCCACCCAGCGACGGAAATTCCGCTTCCGCACCTTTGGCTGTGCGCTGCTGCAGGGTGTGCAGTCGGCGTTGCATGCTCTGGATCTCCACCGTCTGCCCGGCAATGATTTCCTCGGCCAACTGCCGGGTGACAGGATCGCGCCCATGCTGCAACACCAGCCGCGCCATGTCCACAGCGCCGGCGTGGTGCGGAATCATCATCGCCAGAAAGTCCTGGTCGGCCTGGCCTGCGTAGCCCGGGCTGTGCATGGCCTGCATCATGCGGGCCATCGATTCGTCCATATCCCGCTGGAATGCGCTGGTGTGCGCGGCGCTGGCGCCGTGGCTGGTGTGCGCGCCGCTCATGCCGTCTGGCCCTTCTCGCCCACACGCACGTAGACGAGGTTGATGCTCTTTTTGTTGCGCAGCGCGCCAGAGGGCAGCGTCAGATTGCCCAGGGGGATCTGCGCAATGAAGGTCGGGCGCAGCGGGTCGCTCACATCAAATGCACTGCACACGGTCTGGCCCGCGTTGGGCGTGCCGGGCAGCTCGTCCTGTTCGTGGGCCACATACAGCAGCGTGTTCTCGGGGTTGGTCCACAACCCGTGCGACTCGCGGCCACGGCTGGAGAAGGTGCCCACCACCTTGCGCTGTCCGCCCGGAGCGCTGCGGTCGATGATGGCGATCGGGCTCGACGCCACGCCGCCGGGGCCACCATCGTCGATGCGCGCCAGGCTGGCATAGACCACGCTGCCGCGCGCATTGCGCACGAACTCAACGTGGTTGGGCCGAGCGCCCATGCCGAGTGGCACGGTGTCGATCAGGTCGAAGCCACCCTGCGTCGAGCGGCAAGACACCGCATCAGCCAGCTTGTGCGAGAACCACACCTCGGCACCGTCGGGTGTGGTCTTCATGAAGGGCGTGAAGCCGGGTTTGTCCTGTGCGCTGATGTCCAGCGTGGTCAGCCGCTGCGGTTGGCTGTGGCCATCCGCGCCGGGGTTGACGCGGAACACGTCGATCTTCGACACCTTCTGGCTGGCCACAAAGGCCAACGTACCCTCACGGTTGAACCACACCTGCGCCGGGCCGCTCAGTGTGGGCAGGTATTGGCGAACCGCGCTGGAGCCCGGGCTGTCGGCCCCCTTGAGCTGGCGAACGGCACGATCGACGCCGACGATGGCAATACGGTCTTCACCGCGCAGCGTGACCCACAGCTCGCGGCCGTTGCGCGTGAAAGTGGGCTCGTGCGGTTCGCGGCCCAGCAGCAGGCCACTACTCAGGCGCTCGGGGTTGGTGGTGGGCCCAGACGCAGGGTTGGGTGTGTTGCCGATCACGCGGCGCTGCTCGGCGTCGATCAGATAAATGTTGCTGGAGCCGCGCCCGCTGGTGGCCAGCAGCCGGCCGTCGGGCGACGGCACCGCGCCGTGGGCGTCGATGCAGCCGTGGTACAGCGGCTTGTGGATCATCGCCGCGTGTGTCGGCGCCACGCCGGCGGTGACGTAGCGAAATGGAGGCCGCGGGTCTTCGTCGAAGCTGGTCAGGTTGATCGTGCTCTCGACGGTGTTCGTCTTCGGATCGATGACGACCAGCGTGTTGGAGTCTTCATTGGTGATGAAGACGCGGTCGCGCGGGTCGATGCCGGTGGCTGCGGCTCCCGCTGAAGCGCCGGACGGGGCCTGGGCATGTGCTGCGGGCAGCGCGCTGGCTGCCGCGGCGGCCAGGGTGTACTTGAGAATGTCGCGGCGTTGGGTGGTCATGTGTGCTTTCTGAGTTGGTGTGGAGAGTGATCGCTTGGGTCGTGGGCCGGGAGCCGCCGATGAACCACTGCCCAGCGCTTGCTTCAGGTCAAGAGCGCGGCTCGGGCCGTTTCATTCCCTGGGCATGCCGACAGCGCGTCGCGCCGACGCCGCCCTGGCCTTCAGCGCGGGGTGCCAAGTTGCCGATAGACCTCGGCCGACACCTGCGCCAGCACGCTGCGGTCGGCGTCGGACGACAGGGCGTAGCCGAAGGGACCGTCGACCCAGTAGAAGACATTGACCACACCTTCGCGTGCGAAGCGGAAGGCCGTGTCTGTGTTCTTCACGCTGGCCTGCAGTGCCTTGTCCGGCCCCGCGGCACTGCCCACGTCGGCGACATCGTTGGATACGTACAGCGTCAGTTTGCTGCCGAGCTCGTTGCGGTACATGAACTGCGCCACCGGCCCCTGGCCGCCCGGCAACAGGCGCCCGCCTTCCAGCGTATAGCCCTGGGCCTGCAGGTACGGCGGCTTCATCGGCGCGCCCATGCGCTTGGACAGCCAGGCCACGAGCTGGTCTTCGTGCGCCGCGTCCACCTCGACCGGGCGGCGCGGGTCGGGACTGTATACCGCGTGAGCCACCGCCGCGCGCTGCGCGAAGCCGCCCGCTGACGCCAGCGTCAGGCCGCGCTCGGCGGGTGCCGCGGCGGCCATGCGGCCGGCATCGTCGCCCCCCGCGGGCAGGCCGCCCCGCAAGCCCCAGCCTGTGGCGCCGCTGATGACGGCGATGGCGATCCCAGCGGCCAGGCGCTGGAGGTACCAAGGCGTCTGCGGCACGGCGCGCGGGCGCGCCGATTTCAGCAGGCGCTGCGGCGGCTGTTCATCCAGCACGGGATCGAACAAGGCGTGCAGTTCGCGCTTATGCGCCCGGTAGGCCTCCAAGCGCTGCGCGTCTTCAGGGCGTGCGGCCAGATAAGCGGCGATCTCGACCTGGCGCTCAGCGGGCAGGCGGCCATCAACGAACGCATGCAGGTCGGCCTCGGTGACCGGGGGAATGGACGGTGGCGGACGGTCGGTATTCATGGGTTGCTTCGCAATACATTCATTTGACGACTTTCAGCCGCACCGGTTCTGCGCGGCCTTCCATCAGGCCGCGCAGGCGCTCACGGCCTCGCGACAGGCGCGACATCACGGTGCCGATGGGGATACCCAGGGCCTGCGCCACATCGGCATAGGCCATGTCTTCCAGCGTCACCAGAAGAAGCACTTCCTTCTGCTCGACGGGCAGCAAGTCCAGTGCAGCCTGCAGATCCAGTACAGCCAGCCTGTCGGTTTGTGTCGGCGCCACCGGCACTTCGGGCGTGTCGTCGTCCATGGTCACGGTGTGCAGCCTGGGACGGCGCACGCCATCGACGTGCAGGTTGTGCATGATGCTGAAGAGCCAGGCGCGCATGTCGGCCACGCCGCCCCACAGGTTCGACTTGGCCCAGGCCCGCTCCAGCGTGTCCTGCACCAAATCGTCGGCGTCGTCACGGTTGTTCACCAGTGCGCGCGAATAGCGGCGCAGGCGCGGCACCCAGCTCAGCAGGCTTGCGTCGTCTTGCATCGGGGGGTCGTGGCCTGAGGGTCTGGACGGAAGTCGACAGCAAATGTCATTCCTTGATGATGTGCCAGACGTCTTTGAAGTTGTCGCCGGCGCGGTCGCCGGGCTTCTGGTCGGCCTGGTAGGTGTACACCGGCTTGCCCTTGTAGGCCCACTGGCGCGCACCGTCGTCGCGCATGACGATCGTGTATGCACCGGCGGGTTGGTCGCTGGCGGCGGCCATCGCGGGCGGCCACAGCGCGGCGCAGCCGCCGTTGCAGGTGCTTTTGCCGCTGCCTGCCACGTCCTTGTCGAAGGTGTAGAGCGTCATGCCCTTGGCGTCGACCAGCGCGCCGTTGGCGAGCTTGGCCGGCGCGTCGGCAGCCATAGCGCCGGTGAGTGGTGCCGCGAAGGAAGCCGCTGTGATCAGCAGCGCGGCCAGAGTCGAAAGGTGCTTCATGGGGTTGTCCTTTAGGGTCTGGTGGAGAGTAGCCACGCTGCGTGCCGTTCAGTAAGCCGCAGCCACCGCCAGCTTGGGGTCGATCTGCCAGGTTTCACTGACGATCTTGCCTTCACGGAACGTCAGCACGTAGCGCACCTTGATGGGCATCTTGCCTTCGAAGACGACGTTGGCCGAGACGGTGGCGCCCTTGGGGTTGGCCGATTCTTCAATCTGGCCGACTGTGAGCTTCAGTGGGCCGACGGCCTTGCCGAACTTCTCCCAGGTGCCGCGAATGGCATCGGTGGTGGCATAGGTGCCGTCGAGTGGGCCGCCTACCCAGTTCAGCTGGGCCTGGTCGGCATAGGCACGCATGACGATCTGGGTGTCGCCCGAGGCGATGGCCTGGAAGTGCGTGCGGGCGTCGTCGCTGGGGGCGGCGAAGGCGCTGCCGGAGGCGAGCGTCAGGGCGGTGGCGGCGAAAGCGAAAGTCTTGAACATTGTGGGCTCCGATGAAGGGTTGGTGTGAAGTGAAGGGGGGTGAGTGCTGGACGAAGGGTCCGATAGGTCCCGACAAAAGAGCAGACGGCGTCGGCATGCGGTCTATTCCAGAGCGTGCAAAGAAATTTAGGGTCAGGGCCCTGGGCCGTGAATTCGAGGCTTCAGCCCAGCAGGGCCGGCACCCAGCGGTTGATGAGCGCGCCTCCGACGATGAGCCAGCCGAACAAGATCAACGCCAGCAGCAGCGGCTTGGCCCCGGCCTTGCGAATGGCGCCGATGTGCGTGGCCAGGCCGAGCGCGGCCAGAAGTTTTCCCCATACGTCCAAAAACGTCGCAGCCGCAGTACGCGTAACCGAAGGGGTGTTGGCGTCTTCGTCGATGGGCTCAGGCTTAAAGCCCGCTTTTCGAATCGCCTGTAGTGCGTTTGGCAATGCAGCTTGGCTCGCAGAAATGGTCAGCACGCGTGCCCCAAGATCGAATCGCAGGGCTTCGATTCCCGGGATGCTATCCACGGCGCGCCGGATCTCGGACTCCT
>CANNNH010000148.1 GCA_947505915.1 Comamonadaceae bacterium | reverse complement strand
TGCGTGTTTTGCGCAACCGCAAGGACATCGCCTGTGTGCTGATCAACCCTTTGCAGGCCATGCACCCTAACCGCGCTGCACCCACTGACAGCACCTTGATCGATGGCAAGCGCTCTGTGCATTACGACCGGCAAGCCTATGCCGATTGGTTGCAAGCTTTGCGACAAGTCTGCACAGAAAAAGGCATCGCACTCATCATGGATGAAGTCTTTTTGGGTTTTCGTCTGCACCATGGCGGCGCTCAGGCTTACTTCGGCGTCGACGCAGACATGGTGACTTACGGCAAGACCTTGGGCGGCGGTTTTCCTATCGGCGTGGTGTGCGGCAAATCGGCATGGATGAAGCGCTTTCGCGATGACCGCCCTGGTGACATTTGTTTTGCCCGTGGCACCTTCAATGCGCATCCCACGGTCATGACCACCATGAATGTGTTTTTGCAACGACTCGACAGCCCTGAAATTCAAACGATTTACGCCAACGCCAGCCAGACCTGGGCTGAGCGACAAGCCGCTTTGAACACCCGTTTGAGGCAAGCACATATGCCAGTGCAAGTTGCTGGCATGGAAACGGTGTGGACGGTGTTGTTTGACCTGCCTGGACGCTATCACTGGATGCTTCAATACTATTTGCGCGAACAAGGCGTTGCCATGAGTTGGGTGGGATCGGGTCGCATGATCATGAGCCTGAATTTCGATGACGCTATGTTTGATCAATTCTGCGAGCGCTTTGTACAAGCGGCTAAAAATATGCAGCAAGACGGGTGGTGGTGGACACCAGCTTTAGACCAGCAACGCCCCATACGTCGGCAAGTATTCAAAGAAATGCTCAAGGCCCGTTGGGCCTAGAGCGAGGAGAAACAAAAACTGTTTCAAGCCTGTGAAGGTTTGACGTGTTCCATAGGGTCAATTCTTTCACCACGCATCAAATGCAAAGGTGCTTTGTGGTACAGCTTGATGTCATGGAAGGGGTCGGTGAGGATTTTGAAGCCCCATGCCAAACCGGCCACCAAGCTGTCTTGCCACCACAGTTGAAGAACGCGAAACACCAAACCTGCCGCGCCTAAGAACAGCCAAGCCATGGCGGTGATGCGAACTGGCGTGTCCTCGTAGGCTTGGGGCACGGCCCAAGTTAAATAGGCAGGCATCCAGTAAGCCAACACGGGGATGGCAGCGCAAATGCTCAGCAACACAATTTTGCGGTGCAAGTTGTAGCCTACCTTGATGTCTTCTTTGTGTTCGTGGGTGGCTTGGTTAACCTCATCGTAGCCTTTGGGTTCAAAAAAGAAATGCCCCATTTGACGGGTCGTCATAGAAACCAGCCAAGCCACAAGAGAGGCGACAACCGGGTCAATGAAAAGAAAAACATAAGCCACCAAAAACGAAATAGCGCTGATGAAGTGAAGGGACTGGTTCACGTAGCTGTGGTGGTAATAGCGATGGTCATCCCAGCGTTGGGTTTGAAGGGTTTGCTGCCATTGGCGCATAAAGACTCCTGGTGAAGATGGTGACATGCACCTTGGGTTGAAGACACGATCGGACTGTGAGGCTTGCGCATGAAATTTTGATGACAAAAGCGCATGTCATCGAACTGACACAAGATCTTCATCAAACTGTTGCATTCAACGTTCACATTACAGGCATGAATACAGATGCGCATATCCAAGTGAGCCGTCTAGGTGCTGTGCAACAGCGTTTCAAAATTGCTGTCGTGACAGAAACCTATCCGCCAGATATCAACGGGGTGGCCCACACCCTAAGCAAAATTGTAGAAGGTCTTCAAGGACGGGGTCACGACCTGTGGTTGATTCGGCCCAAGCAACAAGCGCAGCACACGGCAGTGCACACAGACCATTTCCAAGAGGTGTTGGTCAAGGGTGTGCCAATACCTTTTTACAGCGAATTGCGCATGGGCTTACCCGCCAAGCGAGAGTTGCACCGACTCTGGGCCAAGCAACGACCTGACATCGTACACATCGCAACCGAAGGCCCCTTGGGTTGGTCGGCATTGCAAGTAGCGCGCAAACTCAAGTTGCCAGTCAGCACCGATTTCCGCACCAACTTTCACGCCTACAGCCAGCATTACGGCATAGGCTGGCTAAGTGGCGCCATTCGTGTGTACTTGAAAAAATTCCATAACCGCGCAGACATCACCATGGTGCCCACCGCCATGTTGCAGCAAGAACTCCAAGCCAAAGGCTTCGAGCGTGTGCATGTGGTGCCGCGCGGCGTTGACACATCGCAGTTTTCGCCGTCCTATCGAAGCCAAGCCCTGCGCGATGCTTGGGGCGTCAGTGCGTCGGACAAAGTCTTGCTCTATGTAGGTCGCTTGGCGGCAGAAAAAAACCTAGGACTGGTGGTACAGGCTTACCTGCAAGCCAAGCAACAGGACAGCCGTTTGCGTATGGTTTTGGTGGGGGACGGCCCCATGCGGGAAAGCTTGCAGCAACAGCATCCTGAGATCATTTTTGCAGGCTACCAAAGCGGCAAAGACTTGGCTGCCCACTATGCCAGTGGCGATGTGTTTGCGTTTGCCAGCCTGACAGAAACTTTTGGCAATGTGACGCTGGAGGCCATGGCCAGCGGTTTGGCGGTGGTGGCGTTCAAACACGCAGCCGCTGGTCAATGCATCATCCATGGCGAAAACGGCATGTGCGTGGACACTGAGTCGCCCGATGAATTTATAAAGGCTGTGTGCGCTGTGGTCGAGGCACCCAGTTTGCAAGCGCGTTTGGCCAAGCAAGCCTTGCAGACAGCGCAAACGCTTGACTGGCCCGGCGTGGTCGAACGCACCGAAGCCATGTTCCGCTTTGTCATGGCAGGCAGTTACCAGCAAGAAAGCTTGGAACTAGAGATGAGCTTGCAACGGGCGCCTTAAGCCCCGCCTTGCAAATCACAAGGCGACTTTGCCGCGTGTCGCTTTGGTTTGGCCACGCAGTACCTTGCTGTCAACACGCTTTTGCCGAGAAGAAAACGTTGGCTTGGTGGCGCGGCGCGGTTTGATGGGTTTGGCGGCCAATGCCACCATCTCGTGCAAACGTGCGATGGCTTCCACACGGTTCTTGTCTTGGCTGCGCGTGGTTTGCGCCTTGATGACGATCACGCCGTCCAAGGTGATGCGCTGATCAGATGTTGCCAGCAATTTGTCTTTCACCGCATCTGGCAATGACGAGGCACGGATATCAAACCGCAAATGCACAGCGCTGGAGACCTTGTTCACGTTTTGGCCACCTGCGCCTTGTGCGCGGATGGCGGTGAACTCCATCTCGGAATCAGGTATCTCTATGGGCATCACACCGCCATGTCGTATTGCAAAGTGATGGGCGCGTGGTCGGAAAACTTTTCCTCTTTGTAAATGGCCGCTGACAAGGCTTTGGCAGCCAAAGCCGGTGTCGCCAAGTGGTAGTCCAGTCGCCACCCCACGTTGTTGGCGTAGGCCTGTCCTCGGTTACTCCACCAGGTGTAGCAAGCGTCGGTGGTCTCTGGGTGCAGATGGCGGTAGACGTCCACCAAACCACCCTCGGTAGTGAGCTTGGTCATCCATTCGCGCTCTTCGGGAAGGAATCCGCTGTTCTTTTTGTTGCCGCGCCAGTTTTTCAAGTCGGCTTCCTTGTGGGCGATGTTGATATCGCCGCACAAAATAAATTCACGGCCTTGTTGCAAAGCCAATAGGTGTGGATAAATCACATCCAAAAATCGGTACTTGGCCTCTTGCCGCTCGGGACCCGAGGAGCCACTGGGGAAGTACACGCTGAGCAAAGACAGTTTGCGTTTGGGAGTGTCAAAGCGCAGCTCTAAATAGCGCCCCTCGGCGTCGAACTCGCCGCCGTCAAAGCCTTGGATGACATGGCTGGGTTCATGGCGGGTGTAAACCCCCACGCCCGAATAGCCCTTTTTCTCAGCGCATTGGAAGTAACCGTTCAAACCGGCCAGCTGCTCGAAGCTGCCTACAAGATCGCTCTCTTGAGCCTTGATCTCTTGCACACACATACAATCTGGCTTGGCTTTTTCAAGCCAGCTTTGCAGCCCTTTGCTGCTGGCCGAGCGGATGCCGTTGAGGTTAAGGCTGGTGAGTGTGAACAAGGAATCCCCTATGGCTGAGCAAGGCGCAGCGCCAACCGATTTGGCGCAAGCATTCATTCGATTCTCGCTGGAAAGTGGCGTCTTGCGTTTTGGGGAATTCAAAACCAAAGCGGGGCGGCTTTCGCCCTATTTTTTCAATGCCGGCTTGTTTGACGACGGTGCCAAGCTGGGGCGCTTGGGGCATTTTTACGCCCAACTGTTGATCAACAGCAACATGGAATTCGACATGGTGTTTGGCCCCGCTTACAAAGGCATTCCCTTGGGTGCGGTGGTGGCGGCAGAGTTGGCAAGGCTGGGGCGCAATGTGCCTTTTGCCTACAACCGCAAGGAAGCCAAAGACCATGGCGAGGGCGGCACCTTGGTGGGCGCACCCCTGAAAGGGCGTGTGCTGATTGTGGATGACGTGATGAGCGCAGGTACCGCGGTGCGCGAGTCAATTCGACTGATTGAAGCTGCAGGTGCGAAAGCCCATGCGGTGGTGATTGCCTTGGACCGCCAAGAAATGGCCACCGAGCTTGACGCCCAAGGCGCCACACGAGATGTGCCCCACAGCGCGGTGCAATATGTGCAAGAAACACTGGGTTTGCAGGTGTGTGCTGTAGCGCAATTGGATGATTTGCTGGCTTTTTTGCAAGGCAGTGCCGATCCCGCCTTGGCCGAGCACCTGCAGGCTGTTGAAGCCTACCGCCAGCGCTATGGGGTAATCTGAGGGACTTCCTCCCAGCAGGACAGCTGATTTGCCCCTAAACTGACGGGCTAGCACCAGCTGTAATCGGAGAACCCGTAATGAACGCGCCCCTGCCCGAACACATTCGCATAGCCCTAGAGACGGTTCAGCTCGACGACAAATACCGCCTCGACCATGGCCGCGCCTTCATGAGTGGCGTGCAAGC
>CANNNH010000147.1 GCA_947505915.1 Comamonadaceae bacterium | reverse complement strand
GCTCCATGCAGAACCAGGCCTATCAACATCGGCCTCAAAGCTGCGTGGGAAAAATTCGTTGTAGCCCAAAACGGCGATGGTGATGCCTTGGCGCTTGAACAACATGGGCGTGTGTGCTTGTTGCAAATCACGTCCGCCGCCAAAGAATGGGATCTTGGCTTGGCTTAAAAAGTCCAGCATTTGACCAAATGCTGCAGGGCCAAAATCGCCCGTATGGTTATTGGCCAAAGATACAGCGTCAAAGTGTTTCTTTATCAAAGGCAGCACTCTCGGATGCGCTCTGAACGTAAAGGGTTTGTCTTCAGCTTTGCCAATGGTGGAAATCACGCATTCCAAGTTGCCAATGCGAATATCGCTTTGGTTAAGAATTGGGGCAAAGGACTCAAAAGGGTTGTGACCCTGTGCGATGCGTTTGCCGGGCAATTCAGCCAACATCAAGTCGCCCACAAATACCATAGACACATCTGCGGTTTGCGCGAAAGCATTCGCACAGCATAGCCATGTACCCACGGCGGTCGCAATCCATCTTGAGGTGAAGCTTCGGTTCATAGCGCGTCCATCACAGTGCAGTCATAGCTGAGTTCACGTCCCAAATCGGGGGAGTAAAGCTGCTGCCTGCCAGTCAGGCTTTGGTTCTTGGCAAACGGTGGGAAATAAGTGGCTTGCTGAAGAATGAGGGCTTGCCGAGAAGAGCGGTAAGAGACTGTGATTTTGATGTGCTCAATTTCATCGCTCCCTTGGCTGACAATGGCTTTGAACCGGAAGCGCTCTAAGTCGATGGGCTTGGCGGTATACGGTTGTGCAGTGGGAACAAAAACAAATGCGTAGTCCTCACCGCCAGCAAAGAGTTGACATTGCAAGCGCAGTTGCTGGTTTGATGCAAGGCTTGCCGTCGCCGACAAAAACAAAGCTGCCGCAATGCACAAACGATTCCATAGGCAGAGTTGGCTAGGCATGAAGGTCAGCATTACGCCTTGGCTGATGTTGAGGCTTCATTCATACGCATTTGCACATGCGCCATCGACTCTTGGATTTGATCAATGAGGATGAGGCACAAATCGCCAGCTTGGAGCTTTTCCAAGGCACGATCGATGGCTTTAAATTCACCGTACACGTCCTCAATGATTTTGACTCGGGTTGCTCCTTGCAAACCTTCGCGCAACAAAGCAATGACTTCTCCATCAGTTCGCCCGCGCTGGCACGCGTCTTCGAAAAGAATGACATCGTCAAACGCGTGACCAATATTACGGGTCAGGGCCCGCAAATCTTCGTCTCGCCTGTCACCTGTTCCGCATATCACCACACTACGGCGATTGGCTGGGAAAATATTAACAGCCTCGACAATGGCTTTCACAGCATCTGCGTTGTGTCCAAAATCGACAATTACTTTGGCTTGCTTGTAGTCAAAAACATTGAAACGCCCAGGAACGTTTTGGGCATCACTGACAAAATGACTCAGCGCCTCACACATGCCTTCCCAGTTCAGCTTCAAGGCCCAGCCTGCGGCAACAGCAGCCATGACATTGGCGACTTGAAATCGCAAAGCACCGTTGTGGGTAATGGGGACTTGCGCTAGGGGAATATGCATTTGGAATTTACCCTCGGCGGCGACGATGTGATCGTCTTCCACAAAAAGTACGCGCTTGCCTTGAGCACGGTGCGTCGCCAAAGCAGGGGTTTTAGCGTCATAAGCAAAAAAGGTGACAGCACTTGGACATTGAGCTGCCATAGCCACGACCAAAGGGTCCTCTGCATTCAAAACAGCCATGCCAGATGGATCCACATTGCGCACGATAACGCGCTTGAGAACAGCCAAATCTTCAACGGTAGAGATGTAATTCAAACCAAGGTGGTCACCACTGCCAATATTGGTGACAACAGCGACTTGGCAGCGGTCAAATGCCAAGCCTTCACGCAACATACCGCCGCGGGCAGTTTCCAGTACCGCAGCATCAACATTGGGATGCATCAAGACGCGCAAAGCACTTTGCGGACCAGCACAGTCGCCAGAGTCGAATTGGTAACCATTGGCATACACACCATCGGTGTTGGCAATGCCCATGCGAAGACCGCTAGAGGCAAGCAAATGGGAAATTAAACGAACGGTGGTGGTTTTGCCATTGGTGCCAGTCACGGCAACCACTGGGATACGACCGTTTTCACCATCAGGGAACATCTGTTCGATGACCGCCCGGCCTACATCGCGCCCTTTGCCAAATGAGGGGCTGAGGTGCATACGCAGTCCAGGGGCGGCATTGACCTCGATGATGCCGCCATTTTGTTCTTCTAAAGGACGCAAAATAGTTTCGCAAACAATGTCCACGCCGCAGATATCCAAGCCCACCATTTGGGCTGCCAAGACTGCGCTGGCAGCGACTTCAGGATGCACGTCATCTGTGACATCGGTGGCGGAGCCACCGGTGGACAAATTAGCATTGTTTCGCATGATGACGCGCATACCTTTGGGCGCAACACTGCTTTCATCTAGGTTTTGCTCTTGCAAGCATGACAAGGCAACTTCATCGATACGAATGCGCGTTAAGGGGTAAGAGTGCCCTTCTCCTCGCAAGGGGTCTGCGTTAACGATATCAACCAACTGACGAACAGTGTGTTTGCCATCGCCCACAACAAGTGCGGGCTCACGACGCGCAGCGGCGACCAATTTGTCACCAATCACCAGCATACGGTAATCGCTGCCGGGCAAATAACGCTCGACCATGATGTCTTCACGGTAGCGCAACGCAATTTTGTAAGCAGTAGCCAACTCCTCGCGGGTTTTGACATTGACAGCCACGCCCTTGCCTTGGTTACCGTCTTGCGGTTTGACCACCACGGGCAGACCAATTTCTTGGGCGACTGCCCAAGCGTCATCAACATCTTTGACAGGTCGACCTTCTGGCACGGGCAAGCCAGCCATACGGAAAAGTTTTTTCGTCAGCTCTTTGTCTTGCGCAATGGATTCGGCTATGGCGCTGCTGGCGTCGGTTTCAGCGGCTTGAATGCGTCGCTGTTTACTGCCCCACCCGAGTTGCACCAAGCTGCCTTCGGTCAAACGAATGTATGGAATATTTCTGTTCAGTCCTGCATTAACGATGGATGCGGTGGACGGGCCTAAACGCAAATCTTCATCAACTTCGCGCAATTGTGCAATGGCTTTGGCAAGGGGGAAATCGGTGTTGTTCAATGCGGCTTGCAATAACTCTTGGGCATAGCCAATGGCCAAGCGACCCACCTGCTCCACCGTGTACTGCACCACCACTTGGTACAAGCCCTCTTTAGGCGTAGCCGTGGTGCGGCTAAATGTCACAGGACAACCTGCTTCAATCTGCAAAGAAAGCGTGGCTTCTTCTAAAGCATGGGCAAAGGTATAAACAGACTCAGAAGTGCTGTTGTAAATGCTGTAAATGGAAGGAAATAAATGCCTTAGTTGCTTAGAAAAATCGGGCACACTGATTCGTAAATCTATGCTGTGTTGGGTATCGCATTGAACCAAGGCTTCTACAGAGGTGTGTTTAGACCAGAGGTTGGGGCCGCGCAGCGCCCGCGTTCGTGTGACTTCTATCACTGACCACTCCCCTTTGATGAAGTGGGTAGGTTGGTGCTTTTTTGCGAAAAGCTTTTCAACCCAGCCCTGATGAGATCAGTAGATATATCCAAAGTTTGGGCTACTGCGACAGCAGCGCACAAGGTGGACAGGCTGATGCCGCCTTGTTGCATGAGCAGTTGTATGGGCTCGGCATCGGTTCGCAACATGCTGACCTCTTTGGCGCCGTGGGCAAAGAAAATTTGATGGTCGCGGTAAAACACCACACGCTGCGATTTTTCACGAGCAGCGGCAATGACGGGGTTGTTGTCTTCATGGCTGTAGAAAAAAACATCGCCGTCGCTGAGCTCTTCAAATGACACGGTCACTTCGTCGCAGGCATTGAGCACCGCCACACCTTCAGGCAAAACGACATCGACTTGGTTACGCATGACGCTTCGCATTTGCTCGGGTGTACGGATGTCATGAACTTCAAGCCCGACTGGTTCTGGGACACCTGTGACCACGCCAACCAAACACCGGTCATAGGCCAAGCCTTCATCCATCAATTGCATTCCAGCACTTTCAAAAACAGCGGCATCCAACACACGGTTGATCAGCAAGCGCTGCCCTAGCTCAAACGAGCGTGCATCTTTGCTGACAACACGTCGCTGGTCAAGGTATAAACCATCCGCACAAGCCAAGCCGGTGTGCTTGCCACTGAGTTCAAACAACCATGCAATGATTTTGGAGAGCTCGGTGGTTTGGTGACTGCCCATCACGCCCACAATAGGGATACGACCAGAATCTGAGGGCTCAAACAACTGGTCCACGATGGCTTGACCCACGGGCCGAGGTTTTCCAACCACAGGCTTCAAATGCATCAGCAGACCTGGCCCTGCATTGACCTCGACCACAGCGCCATGCACCTCTTGCAAAGGCCGAGACACATCGGGCGTCACCAAATCGATGCCAGCGATATCTAGGCCCACCACTTTAGCGGCAAGAATCGCCATGTCTGCTACTTGGGGATGCACATCATCGGTGACATCGTTGGCCATATTGCCAGTACGCTGAACAATGATGACCTTACCTTTATCAGGCACGCTGATTACTTCGAAACCTTGTTTTTGGATTTCCAAAACAATATTGCCTTGCTCTGAAAGAATGATTTTCTCTAAAGGAAATTCTTCTTCAAAGCCTCGACGTGGGTCGGTGTTGACTTGCGCGTCGATAAGTTGCTCCACGGTGGAAACACCGTCACCAACGATTTGCACCGTTTCGCCCCGAGAAGCTGCCACAACCTTGTCACCCACCACCAGCAAACGGTGCTCTTCGCCCACAATGAATTGTTCAACAATGACCTCTTTGTTCTCTTCCTCGCGCAAAGCGATATCAAAAGCGGCATGAACTTCAGCTTGGGTTTTCAAATCGAGTGACACACCACGGCCATGGTTGGCGTCAAT
>CANNNH010000146.1 GCA_947505915.1 Comamonadaceae bacterium | reverse complement strand
CTTTTGTCGGTTATGCCGTGATTTACACCGTGATCCTCAAACCCTTGACGCCGCAAAACATTGTGATTGGCGGGGCCTCAGGGGCCATGCCGCCGGTGTTGGGCTGGGCCGCGATGACAGGGGATGTGGGGCCAGAGGCTTTGATTTTGTTCCTCATCATCTTTTTGTGGACGCCGCCGCATTTTTGGGCCTTGGCTTTGTACCGGGTGGAGGACTACCGCAAATCGGGTTTGCCCATGCTGCCCGTGACCCACGGCAATGAATTCACCCGTTTGCAAATTGTGCTCTACACCTGGGTGTTGTTGGCCGCTTGTTTGATGCCCTTTGTGTACCGCATGAGCGGCTGGTTTTACCTGGTCTGCGCTGCCATATTGAGCGCGATGTTTTGCTATTACGGCCATGCCTTGTGGCGTCAGTATTCGGACGAATTGGCGCGCAAGACGTTTAAATTTTCCCTCATCCACCTGAGCTTGTTGTTTGCGGCTTTGTTGATTGACCACTATTTATAGGAGGCATGACCATGACCCAACCAACGAGGCGTTCTTTCATGGCGGGTGCGCTGGTTGCTGCGGGTGCCTTGAGCGCTTGCGCCCCGGCCAAACCCAGCTTCAAGTCGTTTGACCTCACAGGTGCTGATTACGCCCTGGGCTTTGAGCTGACCGATCAGCGCGGACAACGGCGCAGCCTGGCAGACTTCAAAGGGCGGGTGGTGATGGTTTTTTTTGGCTACACCCAGTGCCCCGATGCCTGCCCCACAGCGATGTTTCAGTTGGCCGAACTCAAACGCGGTTTGGGTGCCAAAGGCGACAGTGTCCAAGGTGTTTTTGTCACCTTGGACCCAGAACGTGACAGCGCTGAAATGCTCAAGGCGTATGTGGAAAATTTCGACCCCAGTTTTGTCGCTTTGGTGCCCACGATGACAGAGCTCGAGGCCGTGGCCACCCACTACAAGGTGTACCGCAAAAAAGTCGCTGGCCCCACGCCCACCAGTTACACCATGGACCACCTCGCGGGTTTTTACATTTACGACTTGCAAGGGCGTTTGCGCTTGTTCAGCCGACCCAATATGAGCACGGCCGACTTGCAATCTGACGTCGCCAGCTTGCTTGAAGGGCGTTGAAGGGCATCTGGGCTGACCCGGGCCCCCGCAAAAAAGCCGCCCGAAGGCGGCTTTTTTGTTCGCACTTGATGGATCTCAGGCAAATTCAGCCAAGCTGGCTTTCATTTTCTTCATCGCCGCCACCTCGATTTGGCGAATGCGCTCGGCGCTCACGCCATATACGGCGGCCAATTCGTGCAGGGTCATGCCACCCGAGCCGTCGTCATTGACCTTGAGCCAACGTTCTTCGACGATGCGTCGGCTGCGCGCGTCCAAGTTGTCCAAGGCCATGGCCAAGCCATCGCTGGACAGGACATCGCGTTGGTGCGCTTCCATCACCGAAGTGGGCTCGTGGCGCACATCGGTGAGGTAAGAGATTGGACCAAAGGCATCTTCGCCATCGTCGCCCGGGTTGGGATCGAGCACCACATCGCCACCGGCCATGCGGGCTTCCATCTCCAGCACCTCTTCGGGCTTGACATGCAGGCTGTCGGCCACTTGGTTGACTTGGTCGGGGTTCAGGCTTTGGCGGTGTGCGTTGGCATCGCTGACCTCGGCGCGCATGCCTTGTTTCATCGAGCGCAGGTTGAAAAACAGTTTGCGCTGGGCCTTGGTGGTGGCCACCTTGACCATGCGCCAGTTCTTCAAAATGTATTCATGGATTTCGGCTTTGATCCAGTGCAGGGCGTAGCTCACCAAGCGCACACCCTGCTCGGGGTCAAAGCGCTTGACCGCCTTCATCAGGCCCACATTGCCCTCTTGAATCAGGTCGGCGTGGGGCAGGCCATAGCCCAAATACTGGCGCGAAATGGACACCACCAAACGCAGGTGCGACAACACCAGTTTCCCGGCGGCTTGCATGTCTTGGTTGTCGCGCCATTGGCGGGCAAATTCTTGCTCTTGCTCCAAGGTGAGCATGGGCAATCGGTTGGCCGCTGAGATATAAGCGTCCAGATTGCCCAAAGGTGGAACCAGCGCCCAGGGGTTGGCCACGCTGATGGGGCGGC
Source organism: Comamonadaceae bacterium (assembly GCA_947505915.1). The sequence continues at coordinate 2,883 of CANNNH010000146.1, read as the reverse complement.
TGCTCAGTGCAAGTTCTGTCATGGCATTTCTCCTGAATGGATACTTAGGTGCGAATGTTAGCACTCCACCTGGTTGAGTGCCAAACCTGTGGAGATTCTAGGGTTATCCCTTGACTGCAGTTGGGGAAAGCCTCGTTTTACTGATAAAAATCAAACAGATAGGCGATATTGGTGGTTTGTGAGGCTGTGTTGATTTGTCGCAGCCTGTGGGCGCGCAGGCTAGGTTGTCACCCAGCCGACTTCAGCCAATAGCGCGTGTGTCGGCGGCAGCGCTGCCCAGCACAGCTTGAGAGAACTCCCGGGCCGAAAAGGTTTGCAAGTCTTCCAAACTCTCGCCCACGCCAATGAAGTAGACCGGCACAGTCGCGCCAGCGGTGCGTTGGCGCTCAAGCGACCACAAGGCAATGGCAGCCAGCACGCCCCCCTTGGCGGTGCCATCGAGTTTGGTGACGATCAAGCCGGTCAGCCCGAGTGCTTGGTCAAAGGCCTGCACCTGGGCCAGCGCGTTCTGGCCGGTGTTGCCATCAATCACCAACAACACCTCATGGGGTGCGCTGGGATCGGCTTTTTGCACCACCCGTTTGATTTTTTTCAACTCTTCCATCAAATGGGTTTGGGTCGGCAAGCGGCCAGCGGTGTCGACGATGACCACGTCTTTGCCCCGGGCTTTGCCCGCACTGACCGCATCAAAGGCCACGGCGGCAGGGTCGCCCCCCGCTTGGCTGACGATGTCGACCCGACTGCGGTCGGCCCAGACTTCGAGTTGTTCGCGTGCGGCCGCTCTGAAGGTGTCGGCGGCAGCCAGCAACACGCTGGCACCACTTTGGCTGAGGTGGCGGGTGAGTTTGCCAATGCTGGTGGTTTTGCCAGCCCCATTGACACCGGTGACCATGATCACGCTGGGATGGGCCTGGCCCAGGCTCAGTGGTTTTTCCAGGGGCAGCAGCAACTCGCACAGCAGGTCTTCGAGCAGGGCTTGAACTTCGCTCGCCTCGGTGATGCCTTGGGACTTGACGGCTTGCTGCAAGTGCTTCATCAGGTGCTCGGTGGCTTGCACGCCTGCATCGGCCATGAGCAAGGCCGATTCCAACTCTTCATACAAAGCGGCGTCGACACGCGCGCCGGTGAAAACGCTGGCCAAGCCTTGTCCGGTGCGGGCCAAACCTTTGCGCAAGCGTTGCAGCCAGCCCCCTCTTTCAGGGCTGGCGGGGGGGTCTGAGGCCGTGGGCTTGGGCAATGCCTCCGTTGCTGGGGTATTGCCACCACCCACATCATTGGCTTTGCTTTTTTTGAAAAAACTGAACATGCGGCTGGGTATATAGTTGTTTGATCGAGCAATGCTCAGTGTGTCTATGGTTCTTATTCTATGAAACAGTTCTTTGCGTGCTGCTTGGCCGCAGCCGCCGTGTCTTTGTCGACCAATTTGGGTGCGCAACCGGTCGCCAACCCCATCAGCACCTTCAACCTGCCCAACGGCATGACCTTGGTGGTCAAGCCCGATCGGCGCGCCCCCACGGCGGTGCACATGGTGTGGCTGCGGGTGGGCTCCATGGACGAGGTGGACGGTGTCTCAGGCGTGGCCCATGTGCTCGAGCACATGCTCTTCAAAGGAACCACCAGCGTCAAGGCGGGGGAGTTTTCGCGCCGTGTGGCCGCCTTGGGTGGGCGTGAAAATGCCTTCACCAGCCGGGACTACACCGGCTACTTTCAACAAATACCTGCCCAGCGTTTGGCCGATGTGATGCAACTTGAGGCCGATCGGTTTGCCAACAACCGGTGGGCAGACGAAGAATTTGTTAAAGAGCTGGAAGTGGTCAAAGAGGAGCGCCGCATGCGCACCGAAGACACGCCCCGCGCCCTGTTGTACGAGCAAATGTCTGCGGTTCAATTCAGCGCCTCCCCTTATCGCCGCCCCATCGTGGGTTGGATGGAAGATTTGGATGCCATGAAGCCCGACGATGCACGCGCTTTTTACAAGCAGTGGTATTCGCCTGCCAATGCGGTGGTGGTGGTGGTCGGCGATGTGGTGGCCGACGAGGTTCACCGCTTGGCCCTGACCCACTATGGCCCCATACCGGCACGCGCCTTGCCCGAGCGCAAGCCGCGCACCGAACCGCCCCAGCGCGGCCTGCGCCGCTTGGACGTGAAAGCCCCCGCCGAGCAAGCCTATGTGGCTTTGTCGTTCAAGGTGCCGACCTTCACCGGTTTTGATGGCAGCGCCAGCAACCAAGACGCGTTGGCGCTGACGGTATTGGCCGCCGTGCTGGATGGCTACAGCAGTGCCCGACTGGACCGGGCCTTGACGCAAGGTGCCGATCGGTTGGCCGACAGCGTGGGCGCCCACAACGGATTGACCGGGCGCGGTCCCCAAACCTTTGTGTTGGAAGGGGTCCCCGCGCTCGGCAAAAGCGCGCACGAACTCGAGCGCGCCATGCGTGAACAGGTGGCCACCGTGGCCCGCGAAGGCGTCAGCGAGAGCGAGTTGCGGCGGGTGAAAAACCAGTGGGAGGCCTCAGCCGTTTATGGGCGTGATTCGCTGTTCAATCAGGCCCGTGAAATGGGCAGTTTTTGGGCCGAGGGCTTGCCGCTGGACACCAATGACCGCTTGATCGCCGCTTTGCAAGCGATCACGCCGGCCCAGGTTCAGTCGGTGGCGGCGCGGTATTTTGGCGATGACGCATTGACCGTGGCGCATTTGCTGCCACAGGCCCGCGCGGCCGCAGGGCTGCGCAAACCGTCGGTGCCCCTCAGGCACGGGGGGGGTGACCGATGAAGCACTGTTTCACAGCTTGGTTGGCGGGTGTGCTTTGCATGGCCGGGGCCCAGGCGGGCATCCCGATTGAACATTGGATCCAGTCCAATGGGGCTCAAGTTTTCTTGGTG
>CANNNH010000145.1 GCA_947505915.1 Comamonadaceae bacterium | reverse complement strand
GGCTTGCGCTTTGGAATTGGCTTCGCGCTTGGCGATGGCTTCAGCCGCAGCTAAAGCGGCAGCTTCAGAATCTGCATCAGCAGAAGCAATGGCGGGCGTTTGTTGCAGTGCTTCGCGCTCTTTGTCTTCTTGGACTTGGCGCAAGCGACGCTTTTCTGCCAACTCTTCTTCTTGTCGGCGGATAAACTCAGCTTGGCGACGGGCTTCTTCTTCGCGACGCGCAAGTTCAGCTTGGTCAAGAATTGGTGCAATAACAACTGGTTCAGCAGGTTCCTCAAGATCAGCCGACTCGCTTTCATCACGTTTGACGAAGGTGCGTTTCTTGCGCACTTCAACTTGAATGGTGCGGGCTTTACCGGTGGCGTCAGCTTGTTTGATCTCGCTGGTGGACTTTTTCACCAAGGTGATTTTTTTGCGCTCAGGCGTGTCTGTTCCGTGACTGGCTTTTAAAAAGCCCAGCAATTTTTGTTTGTCTGCATCGGTCAGTTCATCTGAGGTGGAGCCTTTGGGCACACCGGCAGATTTCAACTGCTCAAGCAGCGTATCGGGAGATTTTTTGAGTTCCTTGGCAAACTCGGCAACCGTTGTGTTGGTCATCTGTGGTATTCCTATTCATGACCGTTACGCTTGACCCGCGAACCAATGTTCGCGCGCCTTCAGGATCAAAGTTTTTGCATCGTCTTCAGACTGGCCGGTGATATCCACCAACTCGTCCACCGCCAGGTCGGCAAGCTCATCTCGTGTATGTATGCCGCCATCGGCCAGTTTGAGAATGAGTTCAGCGTCCAGTCCTTCTAAGTCGCGCAAATCTTGCGAAACCTCGTCCACACTTTCTTCGCGAGCAATTTCCATTGTCAGCAAAGCGTCTTTGGCACGGGCGCGCAATTCATTGACCGTGTCTTCATCAAAGCTTTCAATTTCCAGCATTTCTTGCAAGGGCACATAAGCCACTTCTTCCAAACTGGTGAAACCCTCTTCGATCAAGATGTCAGCGACTTCTTGGTCGACGTCGAGTTTTTCAACAAACAATTCGCGCAGGCCTTGGGTTTCGGTCGCGGCTTTTTGGGCAGATTCAGCTGCATCCATGATGTTGATTTTCCAACCCGTCAGGTCGGACGCCAAGCGAACGTTTTGTCCGCCTCGACCAATCGCCATGGCCAAGTTTTCTTCGTCAACCACCACATCCATGGCGTGTTTTTCTTCGTCCACCACGATAGAGGACACATTGGCAGGCGCCAAAGCACCAATCACAAATTGTGCGGGGTCTTCACTCCATAAAACGATATCGACGCGCTCACCTGCCAACTCGTTGGTGACGGCGTTCACTCGGGTACCACGTACACCAACGCAGGTGCCAATAGGGTCAACACGCTTATCGTGGGAGATGACCGCAATCTTGGCGCGTGAACCAGGATCACGGGCGCAAGATTTGATCTCTAGAAGACCTTGTTCAATCTCGGGAACCTCTTGTCTGAACAACTCGATCATGAACTCAGGGGCCGAGCGCGACAAGATGATGGGGGCGCCGCGCAAGGTGTTGTCAACTTCCATGATCATGGCGCGAACACGGTCAGCGCTACGCAAATTCTCTTTGGGAATCATTTCGGTACGGCGCAAGCGGCCTTCGATGCGACCGCTCTCGACAATCAGATCGCCTTTGTCCATGCGTTTGACGCTACCAACAAAAATCTTGTCGCCACGGGACAGAAAGTCAGCAAGCAACATTTCACGTTCAGCATCGCGGATTTTTTGCAAAATCACTTGCTTGGCAGCCATCGCACCAATGCGACCAATCGGGACCGACTCGATGCTTTCTTCGATGTACTCGCCTTCTTCAATATCCGACAAACGCTCCTTGGCGTCCATCAGCATTTCTTCAGCGTCAGGGTTTTGCAAACCGGCTTCATCGGGCACCACCAACCAACGACGGAAGGTCTCGTACACGCCACTGTCGCGGTCCATGGAAACACGGATATCGACGTCACCAGAGTACAGTTTTTTAGTTGCTTGGGCTAGCGCAGATTCCACTGCACCAAACACCAGATCGCGCTCGACATTTTTCTCGCGCGAGATGGCGTCTACCAACATGAGCATTTCGCGATTCATGATCAGTTACTCCTCTTCTCTGCAGGCCTACGGCCTTTGAAATCCACAATCGGTGCCAGTCGGGCTTCACGCAATTCACTCAAGGTGAACTGCAAAGCCTGAACCGGCAAATCTTTTTTGACCTTGGCAACTCGCATTCCGGGTTTGCTGACAGGCTCATCACGCCATGTGATTTGCCAGGTCTGGGGCGTATCGGTCACTTCCAATACACCCCGAAATTTCTTCCGGGTGGGCGAAACCAAACCTGCTGAAGCTGCACCCATGGGTGCTTTGAGCGTGATATCAATCACCTCGCCACAAAAACGGGCCAAGTCAGCCTCGGTTTTCAGCGGCCTGTCAATGCCCGGCGAGGACACTTCCAAGCGGCTGTAGGCCGTTTGCTCAACTTCTAAAACAAATTGCAACTGTCGGGTAACTTTTTCGCAATCTTCCACTTGGATAAATTGCTCAACTTCTGCCGCTACCCAGATTTTGTCGATGGTGATGCGCAACAAACCACCGGCTGAGCGCTCAATGTCTACCAGCTGGTAACCCAGACCGACAACCGTTTGTTCAATGATGTTTTGCAATGCCACCGCTTTTCGTCCGACCAAAAAAAACGGGCGGTTGGGATTTCCGCCCGTTGTCTTTCTTTGTGCAATTGTAACTTAATTGGGATCTGACCCCAATTATTAGGTTTCGACGATGTGGCCATCCTTGAGAGTAAGCACTTGGTGTGCCATGGCTTGCACCACGTCCATATCGTGGCTGATAAGAACATAACTCAAGCCGCGTTCGCGTTGCAAGCGCTGCAATAAATCGAGGACTTGTTTTTGGATGGTGACATCCAAGGCGCTGGTGGGTTCATCGAGTACCAGCACCCGAGGTTTCACAATCAGCGCACGGGCAATGGCGATACGCTGGCGTTGTCCACCCGAAAACTCATGCGGATAGCGAGCCAAGAGGCCAGGGAATTGCCCCTCGTCCAAGCCCACTTCGGCCAAAGCGGACAAAACCTGCATTTGCAAGTCCAGTGGGTTGGTGTTTGGCTGATGCAACTGCAAACCTTCGCCAACCACCTCTTCCACCGTCATTCGCGGCGACAAGGATGAAAACGGGTCTTGAAACACCACCTGAACAGTTTGGCGCATGGGTAAATCAGTGGCGGCGTTGGATGACCAGGCCCTGCCCTCTACGGTCAGATTACCCCGAAAGGAAATCAAGTTCAAAACCGCCAAAGCCAAAGACGATTTGCCCGAACCAGACTCACCAATGATGCCCAGCGTTTGCCCCTCGCGCAACTCAAAGTCCATGCCATGCAAGGCCACGAATTCAGCGCTGCCAAACCAACCGCGCCAACCGCTTCGCGGCACGGGGTAAATCACGCGTATGCCTTTGGCTTGGATCACCACGGGCGCCATCGGATTGGCGGCGAGGACGTTGCGGGTGGGTTGGCTGTTGACCAGTTTTTTTGTATAAGGGTGAAAAGGCTTGGCCAGCACTTGCGACACCTCGCCTTGCTCCACCACATAGCCCCCTTCTAGCACCACCACTTTGTTGGCAAAGCGGCGCACCATGTTCAGGTCGTGGGTGATGAGCAAAATCGCCATACCGTGCTTTTCTTGCAGGCTGTCGAGCAAATCCAAAATTTGCTGACGCAGCGAAACATCCAGCGCGGTGGTGGGCTCATCGGCCAGCAGCAACTTGGGCTTTCCGGCCAACGCCATGGCGATCATGGCGCGTTGGCGCTGCCCACCTGACAATTGATGGGGAAAGCTGCTCGCCCGCCGCTCAGGCTCAGGGATGCCGGTATCGGACAGAAGTTCGATGGTGTGTTGCCACGCATCCGCAGCAGGCATGCCACGCTTGAGTTGCAAGACCTCGGCAATTTGGTCGCCAATAGAAAACAGCGGGTTGAGCGCGGTCATGGGCTCTTGAAAGATCATGGCGATATCGCCGCCGCGCACCTCGCGCAGTTGTGCCTCGGTCATGCTCAGCAAATCCGCGTCTTCAAAGACTGCTTTGCCACGCACCCAAGCGCCTCTGGCCAAACCCAACAGGCTTAAAGCGGTGACGGTTTTGCCAGACCCTGATTCGCCCACCAGCGCGAGTTTTTCGCCAGCCTTTATTTCAAAAGACACGCCATGCACCACCTCGCGCCCTTGAAACGACAGGTGCAAATCTTCCACCTTCAAGAGCGTGCTCATGGTTGAGTCTCCTGATGAAGTTTGCGTGGGTCTAATGCATCGCGCAAAGCATCCCCCATGAAGGTGAGCAGCAACAAGGTGATAACCAGCACCGCAAAGGTAGACAACGATATCCACCACGCATCAATATTTGTTTTGCCTTGCGACAGCAACTCGCCCAAGCTCGGTGTTCCAGGCGGTACGCCCAAGCCTAAAAAATCTAGGCTGGTGAGCGCCAAGATCGCCGCACTCATGCGAAACGGCAAAAAAGTAACGACGGGCGTCATGCTGTTGGGCAGGATATGCCGCCAAATGATGGCCCTGTTGGACAAGCCCAAAGCACGAGCGGCCCGCACATAGTCCAGTTGGCGGTTACGCAAAAACTCGGCTCGCACATAGTCGGACAAACCCATCCAGCCAAACATGCTGAGCAAGATCAATAACAAGCTGATACTGGGCTCGAACACCGCAGAAAAAATGATTAGCAAGTACAACTCGGGCATGGCGCCCCAAATCTCGATGAAGCGCTGAAAAGCCAAGTCGGTTTTGCCTGCAAAAAAACCTTGGATCGCACCCGTCACCACACCCAGTATGGTTCCTGTGATGGTCAAAGCCAACGCAAACAAGACCGACACCCGAAAACCGTAAAGCAGCCGCGCAAACAAATCGCGGCCTCGGTCATCGGTGCCCAAAAAATTGTCTGTTGAAGGTGGAGCAGGATTGGGT
>CANNNH010000144.1 GCA_947505915.1 Comamonadaceae bacterium | reverse complement strand
ACAATAACCGCTGCCGGATCGGCATTCATCAATGCAATCGGTGTGTAAGAGGAATGGGTCAACTCTGTCAGCCCCTGCCAATGCATCATGCCTATCTCAACCGTGATCAAGCCAATGGTGTAACCGTCAGGCACTGCGGCTGCCATCGCAGAATGGCCGACCACCCCAGAGCCACCGGTGCGATTGATGACGTTGACAGGTTGTCCGAGTTCCTTTTCAAGCAGGCTCCCGATGATGCGGGCAATCGCATCAGTGCCGCCACCAGCACTCCAAGGCACCACCAGGGTGATCGGTCGAGCCGGGTAAGTCTGTGCATTGGCATGAAAAGGCAAGACCAATGAAACAGCACAGATCAATAGGGTTGCCAAAGCAGCCATTACTTTATGATTTATCGAGCACATATAAGGTTTGTTTGATTTGACAAATGTTCAGACAAATGTAGACGCCTGACACCCGAATAAAACTAGGGAAAACCTTAAAAAATAGGAAGCATCAGAACTTATTCCAACTGCATATGCAAGCTTGACACTTAAGCTAGCCTAAAAATCAATGTTTACTTAATTTCACGCCTCTGAAAGCTGCTTTGGTTGGGACTGGAAAATTCTTGTTCTCGATATAAGAACTCGCCAAATCGCCTAGGTATTGGCTGCCCATATCGTGGGAGCCTGTCTGACTGGGCACATAAAGTCTTTCAGATAAGCGCTGAAAGAACTTCTGAAAAGATAAATGGCAGTGCTCCCAAATGAGTTTCATAAAATCCCCTTAGAGATTAAATATCAACAACCCAATATATGCTTATTTCAATTAAATGCAAGTGGGGTTTTTGCGGGGGCAGATTTGCCACATCCTGCGAACATGACAAAAGTTGATGCCGATGGTCGACATGGTCATTCTGGTAAAACCGAAACAACGATATTCATAGCCCGTAATTCTTTTAAAAGCAAACTTTCAATCAGATCCCTAGAAATGATTGAAGGTTGATAAGCCAAACCAATGGTTGGGGGCTCTAAAGCAACCCGAACACTGTCTTTGGTGACTCCTCGTATGCGGGACACAATTGCAAGCAAATGACGTTTGGTGGTTTCGTCTCGTGCTGCCGGACCATCCCACACCAGGTAAAGCATTTTTTGATTAAGTTGTTTTGTCTTTGCCACAAGAACATGGTCGTAGACTGAGGCAATACGGTCTTGTAAACAATAACCGCAAGCAAAAACATTCCAGTTCAACAAGAATAAGAAGCTTGCAAGCAAACTTCTTCGCAAATAACTTTTCATACAGCGCTTTACTTAGAAGCCCCTGTCTTTTTTTCCACATGCATTGCCTTGCTCTCATCTATCCAATGGAAATAAGCCAAATACTGTTTGATTTCTTGAGGACTTAAGCCTTGATTAGGCATAGGGATATTGTTGAATTGTTTAAGCATGGCTTTTGCATCTTCATTAGAGAGCAACATTTTTTCAGGTGCTGTCAACCATTGCGTAAGCCATTCGTCTTTGCGTCTTTGAGTGACGCCAACCATATCTGGGCCTAATTTATTGCCCTGACCAACTGAGTGGCAGGCCATACATTTACTCTCAAATGCCGTTTTCCCTAGTACGGCTAATGGCTCAGTCGGCACTGCACTGGCCTCCATATTGTGGTGCTCTAGATCTGGTGCTTTACTTTTCTCAAGCGTTGAAATCAAACCTATTGCACCTTGTGAGGCATTGGCAAAATGGTGATCCACCATGATGTACGAGCCTGCCTCTGGAATAACCATTTCTACAATGGCACTGTTACTTGACCCAAGCAGTACGGTTTGCATACCCCGCATTTGATTATCAGGATTCCCCTCTAGCCAGACTCTGTCAAATATGGTTCCAACGACGTGAAAGCTTGAAGTTTTACTTGGCCCCACATTAAGAACAAACAACCGCACCCTTTCTCCTGGTTTTGCAGATAAAGGTTGCTTCACCATTCCGTTGTGCTTGCCGTTAAATACAGTGTGTGTAGGTTGTGATGCTTTGAGACGCTCCGTGTCCAGCACATAAAGTGGAGCACCATTAACTTTTTTCCCTGATGGATCAGGTTTGACGTAAAACTCACTTTGTATGACTAAATATTCATGGTCTACCTTGGTTGGGTAACCGGCCTTTGGCTCCACCACCACGGCTCCGTACATTCCTGAGGCTATGTGTTCCAAAATCATGGGTGTACCGCAGTGGTACATGAAGATGCCCGGATAGTTCAAGGTAAATTCAAATTCAATGGTTTGTCCAGGTGCAATGGATTTGTATTTGTCTTGTGGTGAAACCATGGCCGCATGGAAGTCCATTGAGTGCATCATCGGGGCCATTGCCATGGATACGCCTGGCAACGTTTCATCGCTTCGGTTGGTCATGCTGAAATGAATTTTGTCGCCGACTCTTGCCCTAACAGTAGGCCCTGGCACTTGGTCGCCAAAGGTCCATGCGCTGAATTGAACCCCAGGCGCTATCTCAACCACCTTGTGCGTTGTGTCTAGTTGCACATTTTTGAGTGGGGAAGGGTCTATGGGTCTTAACTCAGCAGTGAAGTTCAAAGATGCGCCTGCTGCAAATGGTCCTGTGTGCCTTTGCATACTGGTTTTGGAAGGCGGTGACTTGAGCTCTATTTGACTAGCATCGTAGGGATCAAGGTTTTTTTTGGCATTGGGGCCGCATGCACAAAGAATGCTAAAGCTCAGTAACAAAGCAGTTCGGACAGCAAGTTTGATAGACATAGAAGACCCTGTACCAGCGTGTTTAAGAAGACTGGATCCTATAAGGGCCAACAGATATTTAGTTCATTGATTCAACTTAACTTGATGCATATCAATAAATGTTTTCATATGCAACGGAATGACTGCTTAGACCATTTTTATGTAAGTTTGATTGACACAATAGTCGGCTTACACAAGAGCCTAAAACCGCCATTAGTTCAACATTCATTTATTTCGATGCCTCGTGGCCAGACACTAAAAACTTGTTGAGTTGAGTTTTGTTGCTTACCCCCAAACGAATATAAGCATTGCGCAAGTATGTTCTAACCGTTGCAGGAGATAGAGCAAGTTGCTTTGAAATTTGCTTGTACGTGAATCCAGAAGCAAACAGATAAGCCACACGCTGCTCTCGTGGAGATAGTTTCAAGGTTGAATGGGACTCATCTAAATCAGTAACCAACACATATTCACCGTGCAAATTAAGGCTTACACAACCATGTGCCAGCTTTACAGATTGCGGAAGTTGATTAAAGTGCTTCAACAAAGCTTCCGGTAGTGTCAGACCATCCCAGTCTTCCCATTGCGACTTCAAGAATTTAAAAATTTCCGGCCCAGCATAAAGTAATTGCCCATCAAGTCGAGCTAAGGCGCTTCTACTGATGTCGTTGCCTGACCTAGTACTCAGTTCCTCTTTTAATCCAAAATACCAAAGCTGAACGATATGCTTGATCAGATGACGAAATAATTGCGCCTCTTGATCGGAAAAGTTTGACTGACCCTGCCCCCTGTACATCACCATAAAAAAGGACTGTCCGGTGGCCTCTTCGTCTAAGCACATCCCCATCACATGTTCAATGCCATAACGATTGGCAAATTCGGTCAACAATGGTTGGGAGTTAATTCGGTTTTCTGCAATCTCAATTCGTCTGACTTGCCCTAGTGCTTGAATCATCTCTTTGGCAAAAGGATCGATGGTTGAAATACTGCGCCAGTCTTCTACCAAGCTTTTGGGCAAGCCCATGAAGTCTGCTTGCAGTATGTCCAGACTTTTATCGATTTTGTTCTCAACAGCCAGACCCCACCATGCGCTGAGGCAACCAACAGCCTTCAGCGCAAGGGATGCACCCTCAGATAAAAATTCTGCCACAGGGCGATTTTTGGCCAATTGAGCAAGTTCAAGCAAACAATCGCTTAAATGGTCAAGGCGGTCAGATTCCGAGAAGGTAGTCATTAATTCCGGTATCGCAAAAAATACATTTTGCATTAACCAACATGGTCTTGGACTAATGGTCAACAGACCGTCTGCATTTGCAGACCCCTCATCAGCAGATCTGTGCATTTGGACGTTCACAGCGTAACTTGGCGTAGGTGACTCCCACCCCAAACAAACCAAAGAGGCCCGCTATGAGCAATCTTGAGACAACCCCATTTGACCAGTTGGCGCTTTTCAGCGGCGCACCGCAGCATCAAAATTTTGGTCGATTCAAAGACATGGCGCCCACCAGTGCGATGGCAGCTTCTACCAAACCATTTCATTTTCCAGTCGGCAAGTCCATCGATTTGCCCAAGAATTACAGTTTTGAAGGCCAACAAAAGTCAGTCGAGGAGTTCTTCACTGAAACAGACACCACAGCTTTACTGGTGCTCAAGAATGGCCAAATGGTTCTAGAGCGCTATGCCCTCACAGGTGGCCCTGATGTGCATTGGATTTCCTGGTCTGTATCGAAAAGTTTTGTCTCAGCCCTTGTGGGAATTGCTGTGCATGAGGGTTACATCCACAACATAGAAGAAGCCATCAGTGATTACATCCCAGTCCCTAAAGGTTCGGCCTATCACGGTGTAAGCATCAAGAATGTATTGCAAATGTCTTCTGGCGCCCGCTGGAATGAGGATTACTCCGACCCCAGTTGCGATGTATTTCGCTTGGCGGCCGCCATGGGTGGTGCTATGTCGCTTGAAGAGTTTGTCGCAGGCATGGCGACTGAAAGTGCTCCAGGAACGGTATGTCGCTACAACTCTGGCGAGACACAGGCCTTGGGGATGTTGCTGGCCTATGCCACCAAGCGAACGCTAAGTGACTATATGCAAGAAAAGCTTTTTGAGCCACTCGGCATGAATGCGGCAGGCTACTGGTTGGTGGACAAAACCGGGAAAGAAATGTCATTCGCAGGACTGAATTTGATCGCCAGAGATTTCATTAAATTGGGTGAGCTGTACCGCAACGATGGGATGTGGAATGGTCACCAAGTGGTCCCATCGGCTTGGATCAAAGCATCTATCACTGCCGACGCTCCCCACTTGGTACCTGGAAAACCATGGCTGAGCGATCACACGCTACCCTTT
>CANNNH010000143.1 GCA_947505915.1 Comamonadaceae bacterium | reverse complement strand
GACCGTCGCCGTTTCGACCTTCGCGGGATGGCTCTCTCTTATCGGTGGCGCTGCCGGGTGTGGCGGTGGGTTGGGCGGGTGCGGGAGCAGCCGGTGTGCCGCCGCCGAACAGGCCTTTGATCCAGCCAAAAAAACCTTTTTCTGCGGGCGCTTGTGCGGCAGGCACCGGTGGCGGCTGGACCGCAGCGCTGGGTGGCGGGGCCACAGGTTTGGGCGGCGCCACGGGAGCTGGCGCATCGGGCAGCACGCCTTTGATGACGGGTGTTTGCTTGTTGGTGGGCTCTTGCGAGCGGAGGGTGACAGCGGTCGGGTCTTCGATGTCCTCGGCCATTTTGTAGCTGGCCTGGATGTTGTCCAAACGCGGGTCGTCGTGCTTCAAGCGCTCGAGGCGGTAGTTGGGTGTTTCCAGGGTTTTATTGGGCACCAGCAACACATTCAAGCGCTGCTTGATTTCGATTTTGGCTATTTCGGCGCGCTTTTCGTTCAACAAGAAAGAGGCCACTTCCACCGGCACCTGGGCGTGCACGGCGGCGGTGTTGTCCTTGAGGGATTCCTCTTGGATGATGCGCAAAATTTGCAACGCCGAGCTTTCCGTGTCGCGCACATGGCCCGAACCGCCGCATCGGGGGCAGGGGATGGATGCACCCTCGCTCAAAGCGGGGCGAAGGCGCTGTCGGCTCATTTCCATCAAACCAAATTTGCTGATGGTGCCAAACTGCACGCGGGCACGGTCCTGGCGCAGGGCGTCGCGCAGGCGGTTTTCCACCTCGCGGCGGTTGCGCGACTCTTCCATGTCGATGAAGTCGATGACGATCAGGCCGCCCAAGTCGCGCAAGCGCATTTGGCGCGCCACTTCGTCGGCGGCTTCCAAGTTGGTGCGGGTGGCGGTTTCCTCGATGTCGCCGCCTTTGATGGCGCGCGCCGAGTTGACGTCCACCGATACCAAGGCTTCGGTGTGGTCAATCACGATCGCGCCGCCAGAGGGCAGGTTGACCGTGCGGGCATAGGCCGACTCGATTTGGTGCTCAATTTGGAAGCGGCTGAACAAGGGGGCGTCATCGCGATAGCGTTTCACGCGCGCAGCGTATTCGGGCATGACGTGGCTGATGAACTGTTGGGCTTGTTCGTAAATGTCATCGGTGTCGATCAAGATGTCGCCGATGTCATTGTTGAAGTAGTCGCGGATGGCGCGAATGACCAAGCTGGATTCTTGGTAAATCAAGAAAGCGCCTTTGCCGCCTTGGGCTGCGCCGTCAATGGCGGTCCACAGCTTGAGCAAGTAATTCAAGTCCCATTGCAGCTCTGCCGCAGCGCGGCCAATGCCGGCGGTGCGGGCAATGATGGACATGCCGTTGGGGTATTGAAGTTGGTCCAGCGCTTCTTTGAGTTCAGCGCGGTCGTCACCCTCGATGCGCCGGCTCACACCGCCGCCACGGGGGTTGTTGGGCATGAGCACCACATAGCGCCCGGCCAGGCTGACGAATGTGGGCAGGGCTGCACCTTTGTTGCCGCGCTCTTCTTTCTCGACCTGGACCAGCATGGTCTGGCCTTCTTTGATCACGTCTTGGATGCGCGCCTGGCTGGGCGCCACACCGGGGGCAAAGTACTGCTTGGAGATTTCTTTGAAGGGCAAAAAGCCGTGGCGGTCCTCGCCGTAGTCGACAAAGCAGGCCTCTAAAGAGGGCTCCACCCGGGTTACCACGGCGGAGTAAATATTGCCTTTGCGCTGTTCGCGCCCTTCGATTTCAATTTCGTAGTCCAGCAGCTTTTGGCCGTCTACGATGGCCAACCGGCGCTCTTCGGCTTGGGTGGCGTTGATCAACATGCGTTTCATGGCGTACTCAATTCATTCAAAACATCACAGGCCCAAAGGGGCCAACGATGCCGAAGCCAACGCCTGAAAACGAAAGGAATGACCGCGCTCTGGGCCCAGCTGGCGGTATTAACCGCCGGGTGGGCTGTGAGAGGGCTCGGGGATGGGGGCGGGTTGCACAGACCACGGCTTGCTAAGGCCGTTGGTTGGCAACCGATCACGCACGGGTGTGGGGGCGGCGGTCGCGAACAAGCCCTGCATCAAGGATTGGAGTCCTTGGTTGCAGGCCTGCATCAGCGCCAACATCATCACCATCACCATTGCAAGATTTCTCGCTGTTATCCGAAGAAGCGGCCAATGCCGCTTCAGCTGGGGTATTCCGTTTGGGTTTTCAGTTCGTCGGCTTTACTTCGGGGTGCCTGTGCCATCCAGTTTCCATGGTTACTGGGTCTGCGGCAGGGCCCCCTTGGGGCATCGACCTCACCGCGGCTCTCGGACATGCTCTAATCTCACTGAAATCAAGCACTTGGAACAAACCGCTGGTGAACAACATTATAGGCACAGCCGACGCACCGGTATCGCCACAGGTTCAAACTCTCCGGGTGGATGAGGAATCCGCTGGACAAAGGCTGGACAATTTTTTGATCCGCCACCTCAAAGGCGTGCCCAAAACCCACATCTATCGCATCATCCGCTCGGGTGAAGTGCGGGTGAACAAGGGCCGCGCCTCGCCGGACACCCGCTTGGCCGCCGATGACGCGGTGCGCTTGCCCCCGGTCAGGGTGTCGGCACGGGCCTTGGACAAAGCCCAGGCCATCGTGCCCGAGCGCGACTTTGCCGTGATGCTGGAGGATGCTCACCTGATCGCGGTCAACAAACCCGCTGGTTTGGCGGTGCATGGCGGCAGTGGGGTGAGCTTTGGCGTCATCGAGCAAATTCGCCAGTCGATGCCCCATGCCAGTGAATTTGAGTTGGTTCACCGCTTGGACCGCGAGACCTCGGGCATTTTGTTGGTGGCCAAAAAACGCAGTGCCTTGAAGCACTTGCAAACCCAATTTCGCGAACGCTCGACTGATAAAACCTATTTGGCCTTGGTGCGCGGGATTTGGCCGCAACGGCAAAAGGTGATCGACCTGCCCCTGCAAAAATTCTTGCTCACCAACGGAGACGGCAGCGAGGGTGAGCGCCGGGTGCGGGTGGTGGCACCCAGCGACCCGCAGGGGATGCGTGCGATCACCTTGGTCAAAGTGACCCGCTTATTGGGGGACTACACCTTGTTGGAGGTGACCATCAAAACAGGGCGCACCCACCAAATCCGCGTTCACCTGGCCAGCTTGGGCCACCCGATTTTGGGTGATGACAAGTATGGTGATTACGATTTGAACAAGACCCTGCAAAAAACGGGATTGCGGCGCATGTTTTTGCACGCTTGGAAGTTACAGTTCAGGCACCCCGCCAGCGGTGAATTGGTGGCCCTGAATGCGCCCTTACCCCCCGAACTTCAAAGTTTCATTGACCATGTCGCTCCCCCGACCCCGCCAGTTTGATCTGATCGCCTTTGACTGGGATGGCACCCTGTACGACTCCACGGCCTTGATCGTGCGCTGCATCCAAGAGGCGGTGCGCGATGTGGGTGGCACAGTGCCCGACGCGCAGTCTGCGGCCTATGTCATCGGCATGGCTTTGATGCCAGCCCTGGCCAAAGCCGCGCCGGATGTGCCGGCAGAAAAATATTCCTTGCTGAATGAAAGATATCGGCACCACTACCTGGCCCGCCACGATGAATTGAGCCTGTTCGACGGCGTGGTGCCCATGCTTCACAGCTTGCGTGAGCGCCATCACTGGGTGACCGTGGCCACGGGCAAAAGCCGCCAAGGCCTCAACCATGCCTTGCAGGCGGTGGAAATCAAGGGCTTGTTTGATGGCTCGCGCACGGCTGACGAAACCGCCGGCAAGCCCGACCCCCTGATGCTGCACGAATTGATGCGTGAATTTGGCGTGGCACCAGAGCGCACCTTGATGATTGGCGACACCACCCATGACTTGGCCATGGCCCAACATGCGGGTTGCGCCAGCTTGGGCGTGAGTTATGGCGCCCACGACCCCGCCGGGTTTGCTGCGCACCAACCGTTGGCGGTGCTGCATTCGGTGGCGCAACTCCACGACTGGTTGATGCAACATGCCTGAGTGGGTTGCCTTGTGCCAAAGCCGAGATTTGGTCGATGGGCAGTTGGCCGTGCCCTTCGATGTGGTTTATGGCGGTCAATCGTGCCGGGCCTTTGCGGTGCGGTTTGAGGGACAGGTGCAGGCCTATCTCAACCGCTGCAGCCATGTCGCGATGGAAATGGACTTCCAGCCCGATCGCTTTTTTGATGCCGCTGGGCAATGGCTGGTCTGTGCCACCCATGGGGCCACATATGCACCCGCCACAGGGGCGTGTGCCGGCGGGCCGTGCCGGGGGAATTTGGTGAAAATCACCACCCTGGAAAAAGACGGCGTGGTTCACTGGCATACTGAACACAATTTACAGCCTTTGATCTTTTGAGACCCCATGACTGACCTGCCCCAAGACAACCCCGCCGCATCCAACCCGCCTGCGCCTGCGTCCAATACCGTTTGGGAGCGCGCAGTCATGGAGAGCGTGGCCCTGGGCTATTTGAAAGAGCAGCGCCGCGCGCGGCAGTGGCGCAATGGTTTGCGGCTGGCTTGGTTGGTGTTTTTGGTGGTGATGTCTTGGGTGGTTTTGCACCGTGGCGGCAGCAGCACCAGCACCACCTCGCCCCATACAGCGGTGATCGAGATCAAGGGCGAGATCGATGCCGATGGTCTGGCCGGCTCCAGCGCTGTGGTCACCTCGTTGCGCGCGGCCTTTGAGGACGAAGGCTCTCAGGCGGTGGTGTTGTTGATCAACTCCCCCGGTGGCAGCCCGGTGCAGGCGGGCATCATCAACGATGAAATTTTGCGCTTGAAGAAAAAACACAACAAACCGGTGTATGCGGTGGTGGAAGAGTCGTGTGCATCGGCGGCTTATTACATTGCGGTGGCGGCCGATCAAATTTATGTCGACAAAGCCAGCATTGTGGGCAGCATTGGCGTGTTGATGGATGGCTTTGGCTTCACCGGATTGATGGACAAGCTAGGTATTGAGCGGCGCTTGATGACCGCGGGTGAAAACAAGGGCTTTTTAGACCCCTTCAGCGCCCAAACCAAAACCCAACGCGCCCATGCGCAAGCGATGCTGGACCACATCCATCAGCAATTCATTGGGGTGGTCCGCAAAGGCCGAGGT
>CANNNH010000142.1 GCA_947505915.1 Comamonadaceae bacterium | reverse complement strand
GTTTGAAATCTTTCACCGCATCCCAATCGATTTTTTGCAAATGGGGCAAAGCGGCCTGGCCATTGTTGGCAAACAGCAGCGTGTACCCGTCCCCCGCCGACTTGGCCACCACCGATGCACCCAATGCGCCACCAGCGCCCGCTCGGTTGTCCACCAACACCGGTTGCTGGAGTTCTGCCGACAAGCGTTCGGCCACCGCGCGGGCCACGGCGTCCACGCCGCCCCCCGCCGGAAAGGGCACGACCAATTTGATGGGTCGCTGCGGGTAGTCCTGGGCGAACACCGGCCCATGCAACAACCAGCCACACAAAAGCAAGAACGAGAGTTTGAAAATCTGCATGATGAAGTCCATGGAAAATCGCCAAATGGCGGTGAAAGCGGTGTCGCGGATCCGCTCAGTAGGCCACCGCGCCTTGTGTGTTGACGAACAAGGCATACAGCGAATGGCTGCTGGCCATGTACAAGCGGTTGCGTTGCGGACCACCAAAGGCCAAGTTGGCGCAACGCTCGGGCAGGTGGATGTGGCCAATGGCCTGCCCTTGGGGGTTGAACACCCGCACCCCGTCCAAAGCTTCCAAGTCAGCGCCCACTGAGCCGTCACTGCCCCAACCACACCAGATATTTCCGTCCACGTCCACCTTGATGCCATCCAAAGCGCCCGGGCCTTGGGCATCAATCAGAAGCGCTTTGTCTGTCAGCATGCCGCTGGGGTTGACGCGGTAGCGCCACACCAAACGGTGCGGTTTGGCGCGCGACTCCACCACATACAAGTGGCTTTGGTCGGGGCTGAAGGCCAGACCATTCGGGCCTTGCAGGTCACTCACCACCACGCTGATGGCGCCGGTTTGGCCATCGATGCGGTAGACGTTTTGCCCCAATTCGGGTATGGCGGGCTCGCCCTCCCAATGGCCGCTGATGCCAAACACCGGGTCGGTGAACCAAATGCTGCCGTCTGCACCGCACACAATGTCGTTGGGCGAGTTCAGGCGCTTGCCCTCAAAGCGATCGGCCAGCACACTGATGCGCCCATCATGCTCGGTGCGGGTGACCCGCCGCCCCAAGTGTTCACAAGCCAATAAGCGGCCTTGGCGGTCGCGGCACAGGCCGTTGGCAAACTGCGAGGGGGCACGAAAAACGCTGGTGTGTCCGCTGACCTCATCAAAGCGCATGATGCGGTTGTTGGGAATGTCCGAAAACAACAAAGCACGGTGGTCGCCAAAATACACCGGCCCTTCAGCCCACCGCAAGCCGCTGGCCAATTGCTCCACCCCCGCACTGAACAAACGGTAGCGGGCAAAAGAGGGATCAATGATTTCAATCGCCGGGTCGGGCGAGCGGTGCGCCGCCACAAATGGCACATGGGCGCTGGCAGACACAGCCGTGTGGGGCTGGTTGCGCCAAATGTCGGTGTCTTGCGCGGGGTTGGCTGGGCTCATGATCGTCGAGGCTCCGAGTGGTATTGGTTTCACTGTGGGCGCGGCAGCCAACCCTGGGCTGACCACCACGGCGATGTCAGCCGCGCAACCAGTCTTGGGCCGTTTGATACAACAGCGCTTGTTCGGGTGAATTGTGCTGCACCAGGTCGGGTGTGATGGTGGCACCTTGCAAAGACTGCATGTAGGTGATGTGGCGATAGGCTTTGGGCAAACTCGCCAAGCGCGTGGCATCGAGCTTCAACACGGCACCTGGGTCCACCGGGTCCATCCGGTCTTTTTCGTGGATGGGGTGGCGCTGCTGAATGCACCAGCGGCCATGGTGGCGCACAAAAAAATCTAAAAACCGGCCCCAAGCGGTGATGTCGACCTCCACCCCATCCAGTGGGGCGCGCAACATCAACACCATGCGGGTTTCGGCCAGGGCTTTGTCGCCCAACACCTCGATGCTGCTGGCGCCAATCGAGTGCAAAGACTGCGGGGCCTGGGGGTTGTCTGCGCCTCGGATGGAAGCGGCGATGAAGTCTTCAGCGCTGCCCACCATCCAGGTGGTTTTGACGCTGGCCCCCGGGGCATAACATCGGCGCAGGCCCTCCCATTGGCGGGTGTCGCGGCACAACGCCCAATGGCGCACCACTTGCTCAATGGCTTGGGTGTCAGTCACCAGAAATACCCGCTTGCTTCAAAAAGCGCGTCCACTTGTCAGCTTCTGCACGGGCATAGCTTTCGGCTTCAGGAACCGACATGCCCATCATGCGCCAGCCCCCTTTTTCCAAGCGCTGGCGCAACTCGGGCTGGGCGGTGACTTTGGCCAAACCGGCGCGCAACTTCTCCAGCACCGGTGCCGGGGTTTTGGCGGAGGCAAAAATACCAATCCAACTCTCCATCTCCAAACCATCCACCCCCGCCTCACGCGCAGTCGGAATTTGCGGCATGGACAACTCGCGCCGCGTGCCCGATGTGGCCAAGGGTTTGATGCGACCAGCCTCAATCAAAGGCTGGGCCGTGGTGGTGTTGTCAAAAAACAAGTCGACCCGCCCGCCCAACATATCGGTATAGGCTGGTTGCGCCCCTTTGTAGGGAATCTCCACGATATCCACCTTGGCCAACTGCTTGAACAGCACGCCTGCCACGTGCTGACCCGACCCAGCCCCACCCGTGGCCAAACTCAATTTGCCTGGGTTTTGTTGCGCATAAGTGATGACTTCTTTCAAGGTGTTTTGCGGCAGTTCTTTGCGCGCCACCAAGGTGTAGCTGAAGCTGGCCATCAAGCCTATGGGTGTGAAGTCGGCGGCGGTGTACTGCGGGTTTTTGTACAAGCCCAGATTGAGTGCCATGTTGGCCAAACCCCCAACCACCAAGGTGTAACCATCGGGCGCAGCGTTGGCCACAAACTGCGTGCCCACCAAGGTGCCCGCACCAGTGCGGTTTTCGACCACGATGGACTGGCCCAGCTCTTGGCCCAGCCGCTCGGCGACCAAACGACCAATCACGTCATAACCCCCACCCGGTGCGGTGGGCACAATGATGCGAATGGGTTTGCTTGGGTAGGCGGTTTGCGCCAGCACAGGCGTGGCCCAAGGGGCCGCGGCCAAACAAGCGGCCAAGACCAAACGGCGATTCAGTGGTTTCATGCAAATTACCTTTATAGATGCCCAGGTGATCAAAACCAAGCCGCTCCACCCCATCGCCCGCTCGGACACAGCATGGGCCGGTCAGCCAGCTTGGGCTGAGCCAAGCCAGCCCATGCCATCAAGGTATGGTGTGCTTGAGGGCGCGATCGAAGTACGACAGGTCTAAGAATTTTTCAGGTGCAGGGGCTTGACCGCCCCATTGGCCTTCAATGTCAGCACGCAAAGCCAACACATTTTTAAAGCCTTGCAAGTCGAGCGCGCAGTCTTTGGACAAGCCGCTGCCAGGCAGCATCAGTTCGCGGTAGGTCAAGTCGGTGAGCCGGTCATCGAGCTTGAGTTCGCGCTTGAGCACGGCCAAGACCTGGGCTTTTTGCGCCGGGTCCTGGGCGGCACGGCAGCCTTCAATGTAAGCGGCCATGTAGCGCTCCAATGCCGAGGCATTGGCCTGCGCCCAAGGGCGCATCACAAAAGCGCCCACCGCTTGGTAGGGCCCATACAACTCGATGGTGCGGCCCAGGCTTTTGGCACCGCGGTCGCGCGCAATGAAGTTCCACGGAGGGTTGAGCATGGTGGCTGCGCCAGCGGGCGTGTCCAAGCCTTTGGTACGGATTTCAGAACCACCCAAGGGATCGAGCTTGTAGTCGCGCCCATCGATCAAACCTGCGTTTTTGAACACCTTGCGCCCGATCAGGGCGTAAGCGGTGTTGGGCGCATCCACCACATAGGTGCGGCCACGGATATCGGCGGGTTTGTTGATGTCTTGGCGCACCAACAACTCGTTCATGCCACCGTCGCCACCGGCGATGATGATGACGTCGTTTTTGGCCACTTCGATCATGGCCACGGCGTTGTCCACCGCCGCATGGGCGATGTCAAAACGACCTGCCGCCAAGCCCGCGCGCTGCTGGTCGGAGTTGGGCGTGAACTGCATCGCCAAGGTGATGCCCCGGCGCTGGAAAAACCCTTTTTCCAGACCCATATAAATGGGAATGTTGCTGCCCCCACGAAACACGTTGACGCGCAAGGTCACCGGATCGTTGGCCGGGGCCACCACGGGCGCGGGGGCTGCGCAGGCCACCAACAAGGCCACAGCGCCCCACAGAGGGGCGCGGGTCAAGGCTTGAAAAATCGGTTTCATCAATGCTCTCCTGTGATCAATTGCGCGCCAGCAAAGCACTGGCACTGCCTGGCTGAATGTCAGCCTAAACCTGGGCATCCAAACCCAGTGGGGTCAGGGCGAAGCGTGGGTGATGAAAGCCTCTGGCACGGCCTCGCCCCACTGAGAATTGAGGCCCTCTTCGGCCGGCAAGTAGTTGGTCGGCGCATGGACATTGAGCACATCGCTGTCGCTCCAGTGCTCGTGCACACGGCCCCAGGGGTCTTGCCAATAGTCATAAACCTGGCTGCCCAACACATGGCGGCCAATGCCCCACACGTGTTTGTATTTGTCGGCCTTGCGCAGATGCTGGTGGCCCAGCATGATGTCGTCGATGTCTTGCGCTTCAAACGACAAATGGTTCAAACCCGAATTGGGGCCTTCAATGCACAAAAAGGTGTGGTGATCAACAAAGGTTTCACCGCGGTCAACGCGGTTGAAAGAAGCGATCACGTTTTCTTTGTCGCCGGCATACACCTCGTCCGAGCAAATCAGGCCGAACATTTCGCGGTACCACTTGATTTTTTCTTTGGCGTTGGGCGTCATGATCACTGCATGTGCAGCTCGCTTGACCTGGGCCGGCCCTGGCGTCAAGCGCATCAACTCACCAGCACGGCGCAATTTGTTGTCGCCGGTGTTGACCACGGCCTTGCGCACGGGCAGGGGAGCCACCTGTTGCATGCCACACATGACTTCCATCTGGTAGCCATGGGGATCGCTGATGCGCACCCGCTTGCCGCCACCGGGCTCGTCCATGTTTTCAATGCCACTGGCCCCGGGGGCCTTGGCAAATTGCTTGAGTTGGTCTTCGTTGTCGACGAAGAAGCACAAGCCAACGAACTTGGACGGGCCCAGGTGCGTGACATGGATGTGGTGATTGGGG
>CANNNH010000141.1 GCA_947505915.1 Comamonadaceae bacterium | reverse complement strand
CGCTCGGCAAAATCAATCAGGGAAGAAATCAGCAGTTGCTGACTTTGCATCAATCCGAGCATCAACATATCTCCAAAAAATGCGCCTAACGAGGGCGGGCTCGCATATTAACTGCACCGCGCCCGGGGCGGCAAAGTCCCGCGCCAAGGACTACGCGCGACTTTCGCGGAAAATACGGGCATGACCGACTCAACCCACCCCTCGGCACCGGCCCCCGCCTTTTCCGCCGGCCCGGCGCTGGCATCGCTGCCATGGCAGCAGCGCTATGCCAATTTAGGGCCGGATTTTGTGGCACCTGTCGCCCCCGCGCCCTTGCCCGAGCCGTATTGGGTCGGCCACAGCGCGGCCCTGGCCCAATCGCTGGGCCTGCCCCCCGGCTGGGCTGCCACCGATTCAGCGCTACAGGCCATGGCTGGCAACCTGGTTCTCAAAGGCAGCGCCATGCATGCCGGGGTGTACAGCGGCCATCAATTTGGCGTTTGGGCCGGCCAATTGGGCGACGGGCGCGCCTGTTTACTCGGCGAATTGGCGGGCCAGGAGATTCAACTCAAGGGCGCTGGCCCTACGCCTTTTTCGCGCCGAGGCGATGGACGCGCCGTGCTGCGCAGCGCCATTCGCGAGTATTTATGCAGTGAAGCCATGCACGGACTGGGCATTCCCACCACGCGCGCTTTGTGCGTGACGGGTTCGGACGTCACCATTTGGCGCGAAACGGCCGAAACGGCAGCGGTGGTGGCCCGGGTAGCACCTAGCTTCATCCGCTTTGGGCACTTCGAGCACTTCAGCCAGCGCCAACAAATCCCCCAACTGCAAAGCCTGGCCGATTTTGTGATTGACCACTATTACCCGCAGTGCCGTGACGAAGCGGGCGCAAATCCTTACCTGGCTTTGCTGGCCGAAGTCAGCCGCAAGACGGCTGAGCTTCTGGCCCAATGGCAGGCGGTAGGCTTTTGCCATGGCGTCATGAACAGCGACAACATGAGCATCCTGGGCCTGACGCTGGACTATGGGCCCTTCCAGTTTTTAGATGCTTTTGCGCCCGGCCATGTTTGCAACCATTCGGACAGCCAGGGGCGCTACGCTTTTTCCGAGCAGCCCAATATGGCCTATTGGAACCTGTATTGCCTGACGGACGCCTTGATGCCGCTGATAGGGGACGAGGACGCCGCAACCGAGGCGGTGGACAGCTACCGCAGCCATTTCCAAGCCGCCAGCCAACTATGCCTGGCGAAAAAAATGGGCCTGAGCCAAGCGGATCCCCGGCAAAAAGCACTAACCGACATGCTGCTACCCATGCTGGCGGCAGACCAGGTGGACTACACGATTTTTTGGCGCCGCCTGAGCCACTGGGCCGCACGCATGGACGATGAAGACTTTTCGGTCATGGATTTGTTTATCAACCGCCAGCAAATGCAAACCTGGCAGTACGCGTTTGAGTCCATGCACAAAGGCATGGGGACAACTGATGTATCGGCCCGTATGCTGCGCGCCAACCCCAAATTCGTGCTGCGCAACTACATGGCACAAGAGGCCATTACTGCGGCCCAGGCCAAAGACTTTTCGGTGCTGGCCCAATTACAAACCGTGCTGGAAAACCCCTTTGACGAGCATCCCGAGCACGAGCGCTGGGCTGGTTTTGCACCCGATTGGGCCGCAGCTATTTCCGTAAGCTGCAGTTCCTGATGCCGCAGCGCTTCACCCCTATTTCAAAGGTATTTACATGATCCACAAAACTGATGACCAATGGCGGGCCCTGTTGGCTGCCAAAGGCGCAGAGCCCCTGGCGTTTGCCGTGACGCGCCAGGAATCCACCGAGCGGGCTTTTAGTGGCCGCTGGGCCGACAACCACCAAAAAGGCATTTACAGCTGCATTTGCTGCGGCAAAGCGCTTTTTTCCTCGGAAACCAAATACGAATCGGGCAGCGGTTGGCCCAGCTACTTCCAGCCCTTGGCGCCCGACGCAGTAGGCACCAAAGAAGACGGCATGTTGTGGATGAAACGTACCGAGGTGCATTGCGCCGATTGCCACGCCCACCTGGGCCATGTGTTTAACGACGGGCCGGCCCCCACCGGGCTGCGCTACTGCATGAATTCGGCTTCGCTGGACTTCAAACCCGAATGAAAACCCTCTTTGACCTGTTCCCGGTGCTGCTGTTTTTCGGCGCCTATAAGCTATTTGATATTTATGTCGCCACCGGTGTGATGATGGCCGCTACCGTGCTGCAATCGGCCTACACCTATGCGCGCGAACGCAGCCTGCCTTTGATGCAAAAAGTCACCCTCATCATGGTGCTGGGCTTTGGCGCAGTGACCTTGGGCTTGCACGACGAGCGCTTTATCAAATGGAAGCCTACGGTTTTCTACAGTTGCCTAGCCCTTGGCCTGGCGATCGCCGTATGGGCTTTACGCAAGAATTTTTTGCGTGCCATGCTAGGCAGTCAGCTCGAACTGCCTGATCCGCTTTGGCAGCGGCTCAACGTGGCCTGGATTGCCTATTGCGCTTTTATGGCGGCCCTCAACGCCTATGTGGTGCTCAACTACAGCACCGAGGAATGGGTCAACTTCAAACTGTGGGGATACGTCTTTCCCCTGGCCTTTATCATCGGCCAGGGCTTGTACATCGCCCCACACATGAAGCTGGCAGAGCAAGCGCCTTCCCCGGATGACGCGGGTAAAAATCCATGAACCAGTCCTTGCAGATCACCGCACACAACCTCGAGGCTCGCTTGCGCGAGCGCTTGCAGCCCTCCCGAATAGCCGTGGTTGACGAAAGCCACCAGCACGCGGGCCACGTCGGCGCCAACGACAGCGGCTTTGGCACGCACTTTCGGGTGCGCATCGCTTCACCTCTTTTTTCTGGCAAAACACGGGTCGCTTGCCACCGCCTGGTTTACGATGCCGCGCAAGATTTCATCGACCAAGGGCTGCACGCCCTGGCGATTGAAATCGATACCGAACGCTAAGCCCAGCCCGCCGACACCCGCGCACTGGACAAAGCAGCCCCTCGAACCAGCGACAATACGTGTTTAGTATTTCTCCAGCCCTCAAGGATCTCGAATGAAATTTCAAGCTTGGACCGCCACGGCGGCAACCCTCCTGGCCCTGTATGGCGCCCCCGCCCTGGCCCAAAACATCGCTATCGTCAACGGTAAACCCGTGCCCAGCGCCCGTGTGGAAGCCTTGGCACAGCAAGTGGCCCGCTCCGGCCGCCCAGTCACGCCGGATATGCAAGGCCAGTTAAAAGAAGAGGTCATCGCCCGCGAAGTCTTTAGCCAAGCAGCTCAGGCTATGGGCCTGGACGCCACCGACGACTTCAAGGCGCAAATGGAGCAAGTCAAGCAATCCATCCTGATCCGCGAACTGTTTGCCGCCTACCAGGCCAAAAATCCGGTCAGCGACGCTGACCTGAAAGCCGAGTACGACCGCTACGTGGCAATGAACGCCGGTAAAGAATACAAAGCCCGCCACATCTTGGTGGAAAAAGAAGACCAGGCTAAAGCCTTGCTGACGCAGTTGAAAAAAGGTGCCAAATTTGAAGACCTGGCGAAGAAATCCTCCAAAGACCCTGGCTCTGCGGTCAAGGGTGGCGAACTGGACTGGGCCAACCCCGCCAGCTACGTCAAAGAATTTTCGGATGCCTTAGCGGCCCTGGGCAAAGGCAAAACCACCGAGGTCCCGGTGAAAAGCCAATTCGGTTTTCACATCATTCGCCTCGATGACGTGCGCGAAGCCAATATGCCCAAGTTCGATGAGGTCAAACCCCAAATCTCGCAGCACCTGACCCAGCAAAACCTGGCCAAGTACCAGGAAGAACTGCGCAGCAAGGCCAAGATCGAATAATTGTCTTGATTGGACCCCATAGAAAACGCGGCTTGGTGCCGCGTTTTTTGTTGCTGATTGGCAAGCGCGGTTCAGGTGCGCTGCCACAACCACAACGCGCCCAGCATCAACGGTTGGTGCAGCATGTAATAGCTCAGGCTCCAACGCCCTAGTAAAGCCAAGGGCCGCAGGGCCGCGACATCAGCCTGTTGCAGCGCATGGGTGGCCGAACGGCCCAGTACCCATTGCATTGCCGCCATACCCCATAGCATCACACCTAGCCAAGGGACCAGGGGAACGTAGTCCTCGGTGATCGGCTTAGTGCTGATCAGGCCCAGCCAGTTAAGCGATGGCTGGTTGAGCGCGCTGTCCCACCAGCCCGCGTTGATCGCCCAGGGCGCCAGCCATTGCAGGGCTATCAGCGCTGCGCCAAGCAGCCATAGCGAGCGCGCACGGGCGCCGCCAAAGCGGGTGATCAGTAGCATCACCGCCATACCGTGCAAAACGCCAAAGTAAATAAAGCTGTTTGGGAACATCAGGTACGAACCCGCGCTAACCAACAGAGCGCATCCCAAAATCTGCAGCCAGCGCCTCCCAAAGCGCTGCCAGGTTTGCGCCTGCGCCAAGGCGATGGCTTGCCCCGCGCCCGCGCAGAGCAAAAATAGGCTGAGGATGCAGGTGCGCTGCACCGTCCAGCGCGGATCCTGGTAAAAATTGGCTTGAATCAGACCGGCGTTGGCCAGGTCAAAGCACAAGTGGAAAACCGTCATCCACACCATAGCCAGGCCGCGCAGCGCATCCACCCACTGATAGCGTGCAATGTTCATAGTCTGCGGTCCTATGCAACTAAGCGCTGAAAGCGCAAACAAATAAGCCCAAGCGTGAGCCAAGCCCAAGCCCGAAGGCTCAGCCCAGCCATTGGCGCGCGTTGTGCCACAAGTGCATCCAGGGGCTGCGCGCGCTGATGTCCAGACTTGTCCAGCTGCTTTGGACATTGCGGAACACCCGCTCCGGGTGCGGCATCATGGCGGTAAAGCGCCCATCGGCAGTCGTCACTGCTGTCAGGCCCGCTGGGCTGCCATTGGGATTAAAGGGATAAGCTTCGGTGGCCTGCCCGGCGTTATCAACAAAGCGCATGGCGCGCAATACTTGCTTGGCATCGCCGCGCTGCGTAAAGTTGGCAAAGCCCTCACCATGGGCCACGGCAATGGGTAAACGCGCTCCGGCCATGCCTTGCAAGAACAGCGAAGGTGAGTCCAGCACTTCCACTATGGACAGGCGCGCTTCAAAGCGCTCGCTTTGGT
>CANNNH010000140.1 GCA_947505915.1 Comamonadaceae bacterium | reverse complement strand
TCGCGGGCAAACAGGCCGAGTTTTTTTCCATGTCGATGCACGACCGCAAAAAGCTCATGGAAATTGCCGTGGATGAAGCCCGCTTGGCGGGCAACCGGGGCGGCGTGGGCCCCTGCGGCATCATCACCTCATGCTCAGACACCAACCTCGATACGGTTTTGGAGTTGGCCCAACACTCTCAAGACATCGGCGCTGATTACATCATCGTGCACAGCCCTGTGCTGCATTTTGGTGCCGATACCGACGAGACGATATACGAGTACTACCGCTATTTGTCGGAGAGAGTCAATTTGGGCATAGCCATGTGGAACCACCCCGATTGCGGCTACACCATGTCGCCCGAGCTGTGCAACCGCATTGCCGACTTGCCCAACGTGGTGGCCATCAAATACAGCACCGATCGGCCCGATTACATCCGCTTGACCGAATTGGCGGGCCACAAAATCCATGTCAGCAACCCTTCTGAAGAAGAGTGGTTGGACAACATCATTGAATTGAACTGGAAGCTGTATTTGTGCTCCACCCCGCCGTTTTTGCTGCAAACCAAAAACGACCAGCGCATGAACGAATACACCCGTTTGGCCTTTGCCGGTGACCATGCCGCTGCCCGCCAAGTGCGCGACAGTTTGGAGCCCGTGCGCCAAGCCTTCAAGGCCAGTAAACCCAAGGGCAAGCCACAGGCCCATGCCAAATGCTGGCAAGAACATTTGGGCCAGCATGGTGGCCTGGTGCGCCGCCCGCTGCTTCAGCTCACCGATACAGAGCGTGCACACGTGGCCACGGCTTTTGCGCAAAGCGGTTTGAAGCGCTGAACGCCGATGTGCGCGGCCCCAAGCCTTGTGCTGAGCCAGCCAATTCCTGAACCCTCCAAGGCCAGACCATGAGCGATCACACCCCTCCCTCAGCCAAACACTACAGCGCGCCACTGAATTTTTCGCAGTGGGTCGAGGACCATGCCGATCGGCTCAAGCCCCCCGTGGGCAACCAGCAGATTTGGAAGAACTCGGACTTGATTTGCACCGTGGTGGGTGGGCCCAACCAGCGCACGGACTTTCACGACGACCCGTTTGAAGAGTACTTTCACCAATTCAAAGGAAACGCCTCATTGCTGATTGCCGACCGGGGCAAGTTCGAGCGCATCCCCTTGCGCGAAGGCGATGTGTTTTTGCTGCCCCCGCATGTGCGGCACTCGCCCCAACGCACCGAGCCTGGCAGTTTGTGCACCGTCATTGAGCGCACCCGTCCTGTGGGCGAGCGCGATGCCTTTGAGTGGTACTGCGCCCAATGTGCCGGTTTGGTGGCACGGCGCGAGTTGCAGTTGCAAAGCATTGTGGAAGACTTGCCCAAGGCATTTGCTTCTTTTTACGACACGCCTGAAAGCGAGCGGGTGTGTCCCCACTGCGGCCATGTGCACACCGGCCGCGACTGGCAAAGCTGGCACCAGCAGCTCAGCGCCCGCTTTGCGCTTTAGCCCACTCAGCGCTTGACAAAACGCAGGGTGAAGCGGTCGCTCTCGCCGATGGCTTGGTATTTGGCGCGGTTCACATCTTTCATGCGGTAAGAGGGTGGCAAAGTCCACACACCCTCCGGGTGGTCTTTGGTGTCTTTGGGGTTGGCATTGACCTCTGAGCGGCCCGTGAGGCGGAAACCATTCGCCTCGATCAAGGCAATGGCCACGTCTTCGCGCACATAGCCTGAGGCCATTTGCTGGGCCTGGCTTTGGTCGGTGCGTCCGCGGTGGTCCACGATGCCCAGCACCCCGCCGGGTTTGAGTGCCTTGTGAAACGCCCGCAAGGACTCGACCGCTTCTTCGCGCTCCATCCAGTTGTGCAGGTTGCGAAAGCTGATCACCACATCGGCGCTGCCTGCGGGGGCAATCGCGTGGTTGTCGGCCCGAAAGGCGGTGACCAAGACCTTGTCATATAGCTGCGGTTCAGCTTTGAGCCGCTCCAGCAGCTTCAGGTGGTCTGGTACGTATTGCGGCAAAGATTGATCGCGGTTGGCCGCAATGTATTGGCCCTTCGTGCGCAGCCATGGCGCCAAGATCTCCATGTAGTAGCCCCCACTACCGGGCAAAATTTCTACTACTGTGTGCTGGGGTTATATGCCAAAAAACGCCAGCGTTTCGGCCGGATGCCGGTGCGGGTCGCGCACCACGTTGGCAGTGCTGCGCTGCGGCCCCTGCAGCAAGGCTTGGAAGGTGGATACCTCTTGCGACCATGCCGCAGACACGGCTGTGAAAGCCAAGCAGCCAGCACTGATGGCCCGAAGGGTCAAGCGCCAGAGAGGAAAAATGGGTTGAGACATGGGCACTCCATTGGATGGGGTCCATGCTAACAAAACCCCGGCGCGCACCCTCGAGCCTCTGAACAGAGTGCAGTGGGCATTTCAAAGTAATTTTTTTGGACTTGTAAGATTAAAAATATGAACTACTTGGTATTTGTTTTTTGACATTTGCGTGAGAGTGGTTTCATCTTTTCCAAGTCAAGCCGATACTCTTGTGCCACCCCAGAAATGTGGGGCTTGTACACCGCCATGGAAAACCAATGGACCGCACCCCGTTAGTCAAACTGCTGCTCATATCGGCCCTCTCGGCGGGATTGGTCGTGCCATTGTTTTTTTATTCGCGTGGGCTGTTGAAACAAGCTGAGCAGGCTTTGTCTGCCGCTCAGGCCCCTGTGGTGTCTGAAAAAGACAGCCCGGCCGCAGAAACGCAAGACCACGATGCCACTGGCCATTCACAGGCCAACAGCGAATCGGCACCCACCCATTCAGACACTGCCCAAGACAAGACCCATGACGTGGGCAACGCAGGGTCAGAGCCTGCGGCCCACGCTGCACCCGCCATGGCCTTGGCCCAGGCCAACACGTTGCCATCAGACCCGGCAGGGCTGGCCAAGGTGGATAAACCCATTGATCCCACCGAGTCAGATCCCGGCGCACAGGTGTACAAGCCCCCCTTGTTTGGCAGCTGCAAACGCATGTTTCAACAACTGCAAAAACAGCAGGTGGCCGACGGTGAGTACAAAGCGTTTGCCTTTGCCTTCAATGGCAAGACGGCCAATTGCGCCGAATATGTGTCGAACAAAAGCCTGCGTCATGCGCGCGCGGTGGTGCTGAAAAACTGCCAAGAAGAGCGGGCTGAAAAGCGCTATGTGGCCTGCCAGTTGTATGACGTCCAATAAGACCAGGGAGCCGGTGATGAACTGTTTGCAATGCCACAACCCCTTGCCCTTGACCGCCAATTTTTGCGGCAAATGCGGCACGACCATCCCTGGCAAAAATAAAAAGCCGCAACCCAAACCCGATGCAGACCTCGACGCAGAGGATGCTTCAGCCAAAGAGGACGGCATTGATTTGCTGGCCTACGTCAAGCACCAGCGAGCCAGCTTGCCGGGACAGGAGCCGGCTGAACCAGCCACACCAGACCACGAACATGTGGTGTTGGAAGCACCGATTCCAGCAGCACAAGGGTCTATGACTGCGCACGCCAACCAAGAAGCCTCGGTGGCTTTGATGGGCGACTTGAAAGCCCAAATCGACGCCATCGGTGTGTCTGCCCCGGTCAAGACCCCGATCTTGCCAACTGAGTTGGTGCCCGTGGATGCACCCAGCCACGCCCAGCCCCCTGCGGCAGCGGTGGGCTTTTCCGGCGAGCAATGGGCGCAGTGGCAAGAGATGATGGATGAATTGCGCGACCGCATGGACGCGTGGACGCAGCACATGAGTGCTGCCGCCAGCAGCGACCTGAATGCAGACCCAATGCAAGTCTGGCGCGAGGTGCAAGAAACAGTCACTGCGCAAGGCCAGCAATTGGAAACCATGATGTCGCAAATGAACACTTTGGCGGCACAGACGGAGTTGCAAGCCTTGGGCGAGCAACTCGCCCAATGGCGTGCCACCAGCGAGCAGTCACTGAAACTCGAGTTGCAAAAAGCACCCCAGGTCGAGGCCAAATTGGTGGTTCATCAAAACGAACAAATGCAGGCCTTGGGCCAGTTGCAGCAAGAGCTGCGCGCGTTTGCGCTGGCGGGTGCCCAATCCGCCGGTCGTTTGATGGCTATTGAACAGGCGGTCACCCAATTGCAGGCGCGTTTGGGCGTGGATCCTGGTCACGCCGTTCCACCAGCAGCCCCCCAGAGGGTGTTGGCTGCGCCGCCACCCCCACTGGAAAAGGTCGAGCGCATCACGCCCAAGACCCAGCCCAAATGGCTCAATGGCCTGATGGTCGGTGCCATCGCAGTGGTGCTGTGCTTGACCGCCGTGATGGCAGGCATGGCGGTCTATAACTTCATGTCTTACAGCAGTTTGCCCAGCCAAACGCCTGCGAAAGACAAAGCCAGCCGCGCTGAACGCGTCAAGGACGCGCACCCATGATTTGCGGCCAGTGCAGGTTGATCAACCCGTCTGACAATTTGTTTTGTCAGAACTGCGGAACCACGCTCGAAGTGCCCGAGCGCTTGGCCAGCCCCATGTTCACCAAAGCCAACACGATGGACAACAACTCCATTTTGTTGACCCGCAACCATTGGCTGGTGCGTTGGGACTTGTGTTTGCCTTTTGTGCTGGTGGCCATGGTCGGTGCTGTGCTGCGTTGGCCGACGTGGGGAATCGCGGCGGTGCTGGTGGTCGGCTTGGTGTTTTCTTATTACCTGTCCGAGCGCATTTCGCGCATTGTGAATTTGTCCATCCCGGTTGAGTTGATGGACCAGCAAATCATTGCCTACGGCCCGGCCAACACCACAAGCCGCTGGTTGATGCCCAGCGGGGTGCTGTATTTGTTGGGCAACGGATTTTTCTACAAGTCGATCGGCGATGACGACCGCTCGGCCTTTCACCATGTGCAGCTGAGCGCGGTCACCAAGGTGAGTGTCAGCCACGGCATGGGTTGGCTGGGGGACTGGCACAGCCTGTGCATAGTGATTGCCAACGAACGCAAGTTGCGCTTTGTGGTGCACAAGTCGGCGGTGTGGACAGCCTTGCTGCACATGGTGCGCAAGCACTGAGGCTGTTCGCCACTGAGAATCAAGTGCCCAGGGGCTCCTTGGCCCAGGGTGCGATGCATGATTCGTAGCTCGCCACTTGGCGCACAAAGCCCGATTGCTGCATGCTCAAGCCCAATCGCGCAAAGC
>CANNNH010000139.1 GCA_947505915.1 Comamonadaceae bacterium | reverse complement strand
TGGTGGCCCATTGCGATGTGTTCATTGAAAACTTTAAAGTGGGCGACATGGCCCGCTATGGTCTGGACGCACCCAGCCTGTTGGCCATCAACCCACGCTTGGTTTATTGCAGCGTGACTGGTTTTGGCCAAACCGGCCCTTACAGCGACCGTGCTGGCTATGACTACGCCGTTCAAGGCATGGGCGGCTTGATGAGCGTCACTGGCGAACGTGACGATTTGGGTGGTGGCCCCCAGAAAGTGGGCGTGGCCGTGGCCGATTTGTTCACCGGCATGTACGCCAGTGTGGGCATCTTGGCCGCATTGCGCCATGTTGCACTCACCGGCATGGGCCAGCACATTGACATGGCTTTGCTCGACACCCAAGTGGCCATGCTCGCCAATCTGGGTGCCAACTATTTGGTCTCTGGACAAAAAACCGGCAAGGTGCCGGGTCGCGCCGGCAACGCACACCAAAACATCGTGCCCTACCAGGTGTTTGAAACCGCGCCATCCGAAACCGGTGAAAAAGACCATTTGATTTTGGCCGTGGGCAACGACAGCCAGTTTGTGAAGTTTTGCGCCGTGGCGGGTTTGAACCATTTGCCCTTGGACCCCCAATACGCCACCAACCAAGGCCGGGTGCGTCACCGCGATGTGTTGGTGCCCATTTTGGCCGCCGCCATGAAGTCCCGGCGCAAAGCAGACTGGCTCAGCGCACTGGAAGCGGCCAAAGTGCCCTGTGGCGCCATCAACAATTTGGCCGAGGTCTTCAGCGACCCCCATGTCCAAGCCCGTGGCATGGTGTCAAGCTGGGAACACCCGCTGGCCGGACCGGTAAATTTGGTGGCCAGCCCGCTCAAGCTCAGCCGCACACCGGTGCGCCAAGACCACCCCCCACCGCTGTTGGGAGAGCACACCGAAGCCGTGCTCAGCGAAGTGCTGGGTTTTGGTGCTGCAGATATGGCCCGCTTGCGCGACCAAAAAATCATTTGAGGTGAGATCGGACCCAGGGCTCTTGGCTGGAATGGGTCAGTGCATGGCTTGCGGTGCCAATGGCCTTTTTTTGAAGGCGATCTTTGCAAGGTGCCATTTGTCACCCAGCCCTTGATCAAAAGGGCGGGTGGCTAGGAGAGCCATCAGTCTTTGCGGAAGTTGTCATGGCAGCCCTTGCAGGTGCCACCGGTGGCTGCAAATGCCGTCTTGAGGTTGTCCAAGTTGCCCGTTTTGGCAGCGGCGTTGAGTTTGGTAGCCTCGGCTTGGAGTTTGTCACCTGCCTCTTTGAACTTGGCCGCATCTTTCCAAATTTCGGGCTTGGCACGTGTCTCGCCCTTGTCGCTGCCTTCGGTGAAAGCGGCCCAATGCAGTTTGGACATCACCTCCACCACAGCAGCGTTATCGGCTGCGGCCTTGGCGTCAAAAGGGACACGGCCCTGGGCCATGGCACCGATGCGCCCAAAGTGTTGGCCCATCACAAAAAAGCTGCTCTTGCGGTATTTGATGGCGTCTTCGGGCTTGGCAAATTGGGCCAAAGCGGGCAGTGCGGTGAGGGCGGCAGCGATGATCAACAGGTTGCGCTTAAAAAACATGGGGTTCTCCTGAAATGAGGGGTGAAGTGGGCTGATACTGCGAGTATAAAGTGCTTACTTTGCAGGTTTGAGCAAGCTGTGCGTTTTTTTCATGTATCTTGTGCACCATGCATCCACACCCCTCCACTGAAACCGCCCCGATCATCCGCGTTTGGGACTTGCCCACCCGATTGTTCCATTGGCTTTTGGTCGTCTGTGTCGTGGGTCTTGTCGTGACGGGCAATATGGGCGGCGACATGATGACATGGCATGCGCGCTTTGGCTTTGCGGTGTTGACCCTGGTGCTGTTTCGTTTGACTTGGGGCTTTTGGGGCGGCCACTGGTCACGTTTCAAACAGTTTGACTTGCACCCCAAGTCAGCCCTCACCTATGTTCGCAACATCCAACACGGCGCCCACAGCCCCCAACTGGGGCACAACCCCTTGGGTGCTTGGTCTGTTTGCGCTGTCCTCCTGCTGCTGACCCTGCAAATTGCCACCGGCATGGTGGCCGATGACGAAATATCCTTCACCGGCCCTTTTAACCAATGGGTTTCTGGCAACACGGTCACTTGGGCCACTTGGTACCACAAGGCGGTGGGCAAAAAACTGTTGCTTGCATGGTTTGCCTTGCATTTGTTGGCCATGCTGTTTCACCGCTGGCGTTTTGGCGAGAACCTGGTGGCAGCCATGTTCAGCGGCAACAAGGGGTTCCCCACGCAAGCCGCCGAGTCGCAAGACCGCGCCACCCAGCGCATACGGGCATTGGTGGCGTTGATCGCTTGTGCGTTGCTGGTGGTGTGGCTGGTCAATTTGCCCATGCCCTCAATCTCTTGAGAATGCCTGCGCATGGCACACACCGAGATCATCAGCCCCACATCACCTGAACTGCTGGTACAAGTGGCTCTTATTTTCAAAGAGTACGCCCAGTCGTTGTCCATCGATCTGGGTTTTCAAGGTTTTGAACAAGAACTGGCCACCTTGCCTGGCGACTATGCAGCGCCGCGCGGCGCCTTGCTGTTGGCCACGGTGGATGGCGTGGTCGCTGGTTGTTGCGCATTGCGTCCCTTGGACGCCAGCGATTACGCCAACGCCAGCGAGATGAAGCGCTTGTACGTGCGCAGCGCCTTTCGCGGCTTTGGCCTGGGGCGGGAGTTGGCATCAAACACACTCGACCTGGCCCGGCAAGCCGGCTACAGCCATGTGTTGCTAGACACCTTGGACGAAATGGAGACGGCCCGTTCGCTCTATTTGGACTTGGGGTTTGAGGAAATCCCACCCTACTATCACAACCCGATTGCCGGCGCACACTACCTCAAAGCTGATCTCTGACAGACCATCATCTCTACCCATGCCCACATGCAAAAAGCCCCCTTGCGGGGGCTTTTTGCATCAGGCGTCACATTGGGCGCGGCCTGTGTTCAGCCTTTGGCTTGGGCCAGCATGGTTTGAGCGTCGCTGACCTCAAATTTCCCGGGGCCTTCCACATTCAAAGCCGCGAGCTTGCCGTCTTTGATCAACATGGAATAGCGGTTGCTGCGCAAGCCCATGCCGCGAGCGGTCAAATCCAAGGTCAGGCCGGTTGCTTTGGTGAAGTCGGCGCTGCCATCACCGAGCATGCGCACTTTTCCGGTGGTGTGCAGGTCACGTGCCCAAGCACCCATCACAAACGCGTCGTTGACGCTAACGCACCAAATCTCATCCACACCGGCCTTTTTCAGGTCGTCGAAATGGGTCACATAGCCAGGCACATGTTTGGCCGAGCAAGTGGGGGTGAAAGCGCCAGGCAAGGCAAACAGTGCGATGGTTTTGCCTGCCGAGGCCTGAACCACATCGACCGGGTTGGGGCCAATGCTGCAGCCATTGCCTTCGACTTCTGAATATTCCATCAGGGTGGCGGCGGGGAGGGCGTCTCCGACTTTGATCATGGTGAACTCCTGTGCAAGGTTGAAATAAAGATATTGGAATGTACCAATGAAAAACGACCCTATTGTGGGTCGTTTTTCAAAGTCTGGCTGGGTCCAGGGTGATCAACTCAAACCGCAGCAGCTTTCTCGACCAAACGGGTGGCAACCCAGCTTTTGGTTTTGGAGATGGGGCGGCTTTCGGTGATCTCGATCACGTCACCCATGTGGTAATCGCCTTGCTCATCGTGCGCATGGTATTTGCTCGACTTGCCCACGATCTTGCCGTAGAGCGCGTGCTTGACGCGGCGCTCTACCAACACGGTCACGGTTTTGGCACGTTTGTCGCTGACCACCTTGCCAATCAAGGTGCGCTTGAGGGATTTTTTGGTTTCCGTCATGGTCGATCCTTATTTGGCGGCTTGCTTTTGGGCCAGAATGGTTTTGGCCCGCGCAATGCTGCGGCGGGTGACGCGCATCTGAGCAGTGTTGTTGAGTTGTTGCGTGGCTTTTTGCATGCGCATGGCAAAGTGGGCTTTTTGCAGCTCTTTGACTTCGGTTTGCAAGGCGGCCACATCTTTTTGGCGCAATTCGGTCGCTTTCATCATCGTATCTCCTGGCTCATTGGCCCATCATGCGGGCCACAAACGTGGTGCGCAAAGGCAGTTTGGCAGCGGCCAAGCGGAAGGCTTCGCGCGCCAATTGCTCGGGTACGCCAACGATTTCGTACAACACCTTGCCGGGCTGAATTTCAGCCACGTAGTACTCGGGGTTGCCCTTGCCGTTGCCCATGCGGACCTCAGCAGGTTTTTGCGAAATGGGCTTGTCCGGAAAGATGCGAATCCAAATGCGACCACCCCGTTTGACGTGGCGCGAAATCGCGCGGCGTGCAGACTCGATTTGGCGGGCGGTCAAACGACCACGGTCGGTTGATTTCAGGCCAAAGTCACCAAAGGCCACGGTGTTGCCACGCGTGGCAATGCCGGTGTTGCGACCTTTTTGTTCTTTGCGGTATTTGCGGCGCGCTGGTTGCAGCATGCTTATTCTCCTTTTCCGTCCGCAACCGTGCCAGTGGATGCGGGCGCGGACACTTTACGAACGCGCTTAACGGTGGTTTTGGGTGCATCAGTGGCTTCGGCGGGCTTATCGCTGCCATCCACGGGTGCGGCTTGGGATCCCTCAGGGCGGCGGCCACCACGGGCAGGACGGTCACCGGTGGGGCGCGCATCGCGGCGCGGGCCACGTGGGCGGCGATCGTCTTCATTGCGGGGCTCAGGCACGCCCGGGGCGTCATTGCGACCCAGGGTATCGCCCTTGTAAACCCAGACCTTGACGCCAATCACGCCATAGGTGGTCTTGGCTTCGGAAAAGCCGTAGTCGATGTCGGCGCGCAAGGTGTGCAATGGCACACGACCTTCGCGGTACCACTCGGTGCGCGCAATTTCAATGCCGTTCAAGCGACCGGCCGACATGATCTTGATGCCTTGGGCACCCAAGCGCATGGCGTTTTGCATCGCGCGCTTCATGGCACGGCGGAACATGATGCGTTTTTCGAGCTGCTGGGTGATGCTGTCGGCAATCAACTGGGCATCGATTTCGGGCTTGCGCACTTCTTCGATGTTGACGGCAACTGGCACGCCCAGGCGCTGGGCCAGGTCGCGCTTGAGGTTTTCAATGTCCTCGCCTTTTTTACCGATGACCACGCCAGGGCGTGCGGAAAAAATG
>CANNNH010000138.1 GCA_947505915.1 Comamonadaceae bacterium | reverse complement strand
TAAGGCTTGATCGACAGCTTGGCCGAGGTCGGGTAGGTGTGGTGGTTGTTGTGCAACTCTTCGCCGGCAATGATGATGCCCCAGGGCGAGATGTTGGTGCTGGCGTCCGGCGCCTCGAAGTTGCGGTAACCCCAGAAGTGCGCAGCGCCATTGATGATGCCGGCCGCCATGATGGGGGTCCAGGCCATTTGCAAGGCCCAAACGGCCAGGCCGCCGGCGCCGAACAGGGCCAGATCGATGATCATCATCAAACCGACGCCCTGCCACGAGAAGCGGGTGTAAAGGTTGCGCTCAATCCAGTCGTCGGGAGTGCCGTGGCCGTAGCGGGCCATGGTTTCTTTGTTTTTAGACTCCGCACGGTAAAGCTCAGCGCCTTGGGTCAGCACTTTCTTGATGCCGTGGATGTGCGGGCTGTGCGGGTCGTCCGCCTGCTCGCACTTGGCGTGGTGCTTGCGATGAATGGCCGCCCACTCTTTGGTGACCTGACCTGTGGTCAGCCACAGCCAGAAGCGGAAAAAATGCGATGCAATCGGGTGCAGATCCAGCGCCCGGTGGGCCTGATGGCGGTGCAAAAACACCGTCACGCTGATCATGGTGATGTGGGTCATACCCAGTGCAAACAAGATAATTTGCCACCAGGCGATGTTCCACAGGCCATTGGCAAGCCAGTCAAGCGCCGCATCAAACAAGATCATAGAGATTCCTATAAAGGGTTCGCAGCGGGTAAGCCTTGCAAACTCAGCATTTCAAACATGGCGCATTGTAGGCTGTACAGGGCCAAACGCCAAGCCCCGTGAATGAACAAGGCTGCAGAGCTTAAATCGCTAAAAGCTGCTTAAAAGCCGGCAATTTTTTCTATCTTCTGACATTTCTTCAGTTTTCAAAGCCCCGGGTCAGCTCTTTTGCCAGACGGCTGCAAAGAAACCGTCGGTATGGTGCTGATGCGGCCAGAGCCGCAAATAGGCGCCTGAGCACAAACCGGCGGCGTTTTCAACGCCCGCCTGGGTCAGCACCTCAGCGGCGGGTAGCAAGGCAAATTCGGGGTGGGCGGCGCTGAAGGCCTCGGCAATCTGCTCGTTTTCCTCCAACAGCAAGCTGCAGGTGGCATAAACCAGCCGCCCGCCGGGCTTTAGCAGCCGGGCAGCGCTTTGCAAAATGGCAGTCTGGGTGACGCTCAAGGCCTGCACCAACTTGGGGTTTTGCCGCCACTTGAGGTCCGGGTTACGGCGCAGCGTGCCCAGGCCCGAGCAAGGCGCGTCCACCAGCACGCGGTCTATCTTGCCGGCCAGGCGCTTGATGCGGTCATCGCGCTCATGGGCAATCGCCACCGGGTGCACGTTCGACAGGCCGCTGCGCGCCAGTCTGGGCTTGAGCGCATCGAGCCGGTGGCCAGAGGTGTCAAACGCGTAAAGGCGGCCGGTGCCGCGCATGCTGGCACCCAGTGCCAGCGTCTTGCCGCCCGCGCCGGCGCAAAAATCCACCACCATCTCGCCGCGCTTGGCGTCCATCAGCACGGCCAGCAATTGCGAGCCCTCGTCCTGCACTTCAATGGCGCCGCGGGTGAAAGTGTCGAGCTTGCCCAGCTGGGCCTTGTCGCGCACGCGCAGGCCCCAGGGCGAAAACGGGGTGGCAGTGGTCGCCACGCCGGCCTTGGCCAGTTCTTTTTGCACATCGGCGCGCTTGTCCTTGAGGGTGTTGACGCGCAAGTCCAGCCCGGCCGGCGCATTCAGGCTCTCCACCAGCGGCCAGAAACCGTCGCCGAGTTGCAAGCGCAGCGAATCGACCAGCCACTGCGGCAGGTTGTGGCGGTGCAACTCCATCAAGTCTTCGGGTTTGACCTGGCCGCAGCGGTTAAGCCAATCCTTTTCCTGCTCTGTCAGCGCGCCCAGCAAAAAGTCGCGCTCAGCGGCAAAGCCCAAAATAGCCAGCCGGCGCTCCAGCGCCCCGCTGCCGGACTGGGCCAGGTTGGTGAACAGCGACTTTTTACGCAGCACGGTGTAAATGGTTTCAGCCACAGTGGCGCGCTCGCGCGGGCCCAGGCGCTGCTCACGGAAGTGGCGCGAGACAACCATGTCGGCGGGATGATCGAATTTCAGAACCTGCTTGAGTAGCTCGGAACAACTGTCTAATAAGGCGTTAGGGTGCATGCCTGCATTGTCCCACCCCATTAACGACGCCAATTAACGAGCCCAATTAACAACCCGCCCGAACATGA
Organism: Comamonadaceae bacterium; assembly: GCA_947505915.1. The sequence goes on along the minus strand of CANNNH010000138.1, from coordinate 2,999 downwards.
CCGACAACACCGACGACCTGCCCGCGCTGATTGAAACACCCCAAGGCTTGTACCGCCATTACAAAGGCTTGATGTATGAAGTGGTCGGCACCGTGCGCCACAGCGAAAGCCTGGAGCCGATGACGCTGTACCGCGCGCTCTACGGCGAGCGTGGGCTGTGGGTGCGTCCTGCCGCCATGTTCAACGAAGAAGTGGTCATAGACGGCGTGCGCCAGCCGCGTTTTGCGCGTCAGCCGGACTGAGCAGACACCGGCCGGCCACGGCTTGATGCCGGGTCATCGATAATCGTGGGTTATGTCCGACACCACCGAAATCGAAAAGCAGGTCAAGCGCCGCCGCACGTTTGCCATCATCTCCCACCCGGACGCCGGCAAGACCACGCTGACTGAAAAGCTGCTGCTGTTCTCAGGCGCGATCCAGATCGCCGGCTCGGTCAAGGCGCGCAAGGCCGCGCGCCACGCCACCAGCGACTGGATGGAAATCGAAAAGCAGCGCGGCATCTCGGTGGCCTCTTCGGTCATGCAGATGGAATACCGCGACTGCGTGATCAACCTGCTGGACACGCCGGGCCACCAGGACTTCTCTGAAGACACTTACCGCGTGCTCACCGCCGTGGACGCCGCGCTGATGGTGATTGACGCGGCCAACGGCGTTGAGCCGCAAACGCGCCGCCTCTTGCAGGTGTGCCGCGCCCGTAACACGCCCATCCTGACTTTTGTGAACAAGATGGACCGCGAGGTCCAGGACCCGATGAGCGTGATGGACGAGATCGAGCAGGAACTCGGCATGACGGTGGTGCCATTCACCTGGCCAGTTGGCATGGGCAAGCTGTTTCATGGCGTGTATGACCGCCGCGAAAAGCGCATGCGCGTCTTCAGCCCCGGCGAAGACAAGGCCGGCGGCGACGACGAAATTCTGGCCGGCCTGGGCAATGCCGAGGCCGCCAAACGCTTTGGCGCCGAATTCACGCAGGCGCAGGACGAGCTTGAGTTGCTCAACGGCGCTTCACCTGAATTTGACCGCACCGCCTTTTTGAGCGGCAAGCAAACGCCCATGTTTTTCGGCTCGGCCATCAACAACTTCGGCGTACAAGAGGTGCTGGACGCGCTGGTCGACTTGGCGCCCGCGCCGGCCGAACGCGCCGCTATCCAGCGCATCGTCAAGCCCGAAGAAAAGAAATTCTCAGGCGTGGTTTTCAAAATCCAGGCCAACATGGACCCGGCGCACCGCGACCGTATCGCATTTTTGCGCGTGGCCAGCGGCGAGTTCACGCGCGGCATGCGCCTGAAGGTGGTGCGCAGCGCTAAAGAGCTGCGACCCAACACCGTGGTGAGTTTCATGAGCCAGCGCCGCGAGCTGCTCGACACCGCTTTTGCCGGCGACATCATCGGCATTCCCAACCACGGCATCTTGCAACTGGGCGACACGCTGACCGAGGGCGAAGCCCTGCAGTTCACCGGCCTGCCGTTTTTTGCGCCGGAAATGTTTCGCGCCGTTGAAGTGGCCGACCCGCTGCGCAGCAAGCAGTTGCGCGCCGGCCTCACGCAGCTGGGCGAAGAAGGCGCGATCCAGGTGTTTCGCCCGATTGCCGGCTCATTGCTGCTGCTGGGCGCGGTGGGTCAGTTGCAGTTTGAGGTGGTGGCGCACCGGCTCGAGCACGAGTACGGCGTCAAGGCCCGCATCATGGCCAGCAACTTCAATCTGGCGCGCTGGGTCACATCAGAAGACCCGCAGGAGTTGAAAAAGTTCATCGACGCCAACGCCCACCGCGTGGCGCTGGACGCAGTGGACGCGCCTACGCTGCTGGTGGACCACAGCGCGACATTGCGCGCCGTCGAGCAACAATGGCCGAAGATCAAGTTTCACGCGTTGCGCGAACACGCCGGCCTGGTGTTTCAGGCCAAGATGTAAGAGCTCATTCGCAGGGTGGCAAGTGCGGCAGCAAGTCGCGCACGGCCTGCGGATAGAGCAAGTGCTCCTGCTCGAGCACGCGCGCGGCCAGCGCTTGGGGGCTGTCGCCGGGCAATACCGGCACCACCACCTGCGCCAGAATCTGCCCGTGGTCCAGCTCGGCCGTGACCTGGTGCACTGTGGCACCAGCTTCCCGGCAACCGGCATCAATCGCACGTTGGTGCGTGTTGAGCCCGGTGAAAGCCGGTAGCAGCGAGGGATGAATGTTGACCAGCCGCCCGGCGTAATGCGCCACAAAGCCGGGGGTCAAAATGCGCATGAAGCCGGCCAGCACCACCAGCGCAGGGCTGTGCGCGTCAATGCATTCTTGCAGCGCAGCGTCAAAAGCTGCGCGACTCTCAAAGCCCCGGTGGTCCAGTGCCTCGGTGGCCACGCCCAGGGCCTGCGCCAGCGCCAGCCCCGACGCATCGGCCGTGCTGCTGATCACCGCCACCACCCGGGCGCCAAGCTGACTTTCCCAGTTTTGCGTTTGCGATGCCCGGATGATTGCCGCCATGTTGGTGCCCGCACCGGAAATCAAGATAACAATATTTTTTAGACGGGCGCTCATGAGCCTAGTTTAGTTTCTGCACCCGGCGTGCTACAAATGACGCATCGCCTGCCAACGGAGCCACCCCGCCATGGATTTAGCTTTCACCCCCGAAGAACAACAGTTTCGCGAAAACATACGCGCCTGGGTCCTGGCGAATTTACCCGCCGACATCTCTCACAAGGTGCATCACGCGCTGCGCCTGTCCAAAGACGACATGCAGCGCTGGGCCAGGATTTTGGGCCAAAAAGGCTGGCTGGGCCACGGCTGGCCCAAGGCCTTTGGCGGGCCCGGTTGGAACGCGGTGCAAAAACACTTGTTTGAAGAAGAGTGCGCCCTGGCCGGCGCGCCGCGCGTGGTGCCCTTCGGGCCGGTGATGGTGGCGCCCGTCATCATGGCCTTTGGCAATGCGGAGCAGCAACAGCGCTTTTTGCCCGGCATCGCCAGCGGCGATGTCTGGTGGAGCCAGCGCTACAGCGAACCCGGCTCCGGCTCCGAC
>CANNNH010000137.1 GCA_947505915.1 Comamonadaceae bacterium | reverse complement strand
TGGCTGAAAAAAGCCGCTAACTGTATGTCGTTAGCGGCCTTTGTCATGCGGTATGGTGGAGCTGGGGGGATTTGAACCCCCGTCCGCAAGCCTTTTTCGGGCAGATCTACATGTTTAGCGGTCTGATTTAAGTCTTACCTCCTGTGTCGCGCAGTCGCACGCTACACAGAACGCCAGCACCCTATTGTCTTGCCCCGGGTTAAGGTACCCAGCCCGGAGCCAGCCGATGAAATTATCTTTACAGCCGGGAGCCTTTAACTTGCGCTAAAGACCCCTTGCCCAGCCCATCGGCCTGCTGTTGTAAAGCTCACAGGCAATTAAGCTGCGAGTGCGAAACGTTCGTCGTTTGCAGTTAGTTTTTTTGAATCAGTTTTACGAGCACATTCAGCTCGACATGCACCACACCGCGTCCGAACCCACGTCGAAACCAATGCAGCCCCAAGTGATCTATCTTAGGGCATTTGAAAATAAGGCAATAGATCGCGGGCAGAACCGATGGTGGCGTCTGCGTTCCAGGCGGCTGTTTCGCCGCTGGCACCCAGGTAACCGTAAGCAGCGGCCACGGTGGGCATGCCGGCGGCGCGTCCTGCAATGATGTCGCGTTCGTCGTCACCCACATAAATGCACTGCCGGGGCTCCAGCTGCAATTGCCGGGCGGCTTCGAGCAGGGGAGCGGGGTGCGGCTTGGGGTGTGGCGTGGTGTCGCCGCAGACCACGGTGGCGGCCGTGGCAAACAAGGGCATGGTGCGGGTTAGCGGCAAGGCAAAGCGCTCGGCCTTGTTGGTGACAACGCCCCATTTCAAACCGGCACGATCGATCTGGCGGATGAGCTCTTCTACGCCCTCAAAGGCGTAGGTGCGCTCGGTCATGCAGGCTTCGTAGTTCAATAAAAACTCTTCTTTGAGCGCCGCAAAATCAGGATGCTCAGGGCTCAAACCCAAGGCCACACCGATCAGGCCACGCGCCCCTGCGCCGGCCATGTGCCGGTAGTCGAGCAGGGGAAATGATGGCAGGCCGCGGTCAATGCGCATCTTGTTGGCGGCGGCGCCCAGGTCGGGCGCGCTGTCGATGAGCGTGCCGTCCAGGTCAAACAGCACTGCTTTGATGCCTTCAAACAAAGGCCGGCTCATGCTTTGCGCATGCCCAACATGTAATTGACGCTGGTGTTGGCGCTAAGCCAGTAGTGGCGGGTCAGGGGGTTGTATTCCATGCCGCGGGTGTGCGCCAGGTCCAGGCCGGCAGCGCGGGCATAAGCCGCCAGTTCGCTGGGCTTGATGAATTTAGCGAATTCGTGCGTACCGCGCGGCAGTAAATTGAGGATGTATTCGGCCCCGACGATGGCAAAGACAAAGGCCTTGGCATTGCGGTTGATGGTGGAGAAAAAAACATGGCCGCCCGGCTTGACCAAGGTGGCGCAGGCACGCACCACTGAAGAAGGGTCGGGCACGTGCTCGAGCATTTCCATGCAGGTCACTACGTCAAAGCCCTCGGGCTGCTCGGCGGCCAGGGTTTCGGCGCTGACTTCACGGTAGCTCACGCCCTGGGTTTGCGCCTCCAGCGCGTGCAGCTGCGCGACTTTCAAGGCTTTGCCGGCCAGGTCAATGCCGAGCACCTCGGCGCCTTTGCGCGCCATGGCGTCAGCCAGAATGCCACCGCCGCAGCCGATGTCGAGTACGCGCTTGCCCGCCAAAGGAACGATGTCGTCAATCCAGGCCAGGCGCAAGGGGTTGATCTGGTGCAGGGGACGGAATTCGCTTTCGGTGTCCCACCAGCGGTGGGCCAGTTCGGAGAATTTAGCGAGTTCGGCAGGGTCGGCGTTTTCAGTGGGGTGCATGCTATTGATTATCGTTGAGGCATAAAAAAACCGCGCCGTAGCGCGGTTTTTGACAAGCGATCCGCAGGGATTACTTGTTAGCGCGTGTACCAACGACTTCGATCTCGACGCGGCGGTTTTTAGCGCGGCCTTCAGCGGTTTTGTTGTCAGCAACGGGCTGTTTCTCGCCTTTGCCTTCGGTGTAAACACGGTTTTTCTCAATACCCTTGGTCACCAGGTAGGCCTTGACGGATTCGGCGCGCTTGACAGACAGCTTCTGGTTGTAAGCGTCGCTGCCAACGGAGTCGGTGTGACCGACAGCGATGATGACTTCGAGGCTGATGCCTTTGATCTTGCCGACCAGATCGTCAAGCTTGGCGCGACCTTCTGCTTTCAAGGCAGATTTGTTGAAGTCAAAGAAAGCGTCAGAAGCGTAAGTCACCTTCGTGGCGGCTACAGCTGGGAGAGCTGGGGCAGCAGGCCGGGCAACAGGTGCTGGTGCTGGGGCAGGAGCTGCAGCACGTGGTGCTGGTGCTGGTGCTGGTGCTGGTGCTGCCGCTGGTGCTGGTTTTGGAACGATGGCGCCATCGCAGCCTTTGGCAGCAGTTGCAGGTGTCCAGCTGCTGTTACGCCAGCACAGATCGCCAGCGCCGTTTTTCCAGGCCAGCTCGCCAGTGCCGTTCCTCCAGTTGTCAACTGTTTGTGCGCCGGCAGCGGTCACAAGCGCTGCAGAAGCAAGCAACAAGGCCACTTTATTGAGTTTGTTCATGGTAGTCCTCTAGAGAAATACAGCAGCTAGGCTGCGATTGCTGATCGATACGCCTGAAATGACCACCACCTCAAGCGTTACAACTATTGTGCCACACCTCAATTGGGGCTCCACTGAACTTAGCCCACCCCAAAAGCCCTTAGGCTGGAGCTGGTTCTTTTTATGTTGCTGGTGAGCCACAAAAGGTCGGCTGACACAAAGCCTTAAAATGACGGGTTAGCCAAATTTAGCTCCAAAGCTGCGTTGGCGCCCAATTTCTAGCATTGCGCTTATTTGCGACTTCTCTCAGGCCCTTCATGACCCAGTTTGCCAAAGAAACCCTCCCCATCAGCCTGGAAGAGGAAATGCGGCGCAGTTACCTCGATTACGCCATGAGCGTGATTGTGGGGCGTGCATTGCCAGATGCCCGTGACGGCCTTAAGCCGGTACACAGGCGCGTGTTGTTCGCAATGCACGAGCTCAACAACGACTGGAACCGGCCGTATAAGAAGTCGGCCCGTATCGTCGGTGACGTGATCGGCAAGTACCACCCGCACGGCGACCAGTCGGTGTACGACGCCATCGTCCGGATGGCGCAGGATTTCTCTTTGCGCCACCTGCTGGTGGACGGCCAGGGTAACTTCGGCTCAGTGGACGGCGACAACGCAGCCGCCATGCGTTACACCGAAATCCGCCTGTCCAAGATCGCCCAGGAAATGCTGGCCGACATCGACAAGGAAACGGTTGATTTCGGGCCCAACTACGACGGCAGCGAAAAAGAGCCGCTGGTGCTGCCTTCGCGCATTCCCAATTTGCTGATTAATGGCTCGGGCGGTATCGCTGTGGGCATGGCGACCAACATTCCGCCGCACAACCTGAATGAAGTGGTCGATGCCTGCCTGCACATGCTGAAAAACCCCGAGGCCAGCATCGAGGACCTGATGGAGATCATCCCCGGCCCTGACTTCCCGACCGGCGGCATTATTTATGGCATCAACGGCGTGCGTGACGGTTACCGCACCGGACGCGGGCGGGTGGTGATGCGCGCCAAATGCCACTTTGAAGACATCGACAAGGGCCAGCGCCAGTCGATCATCGTGGACGAGCTGCCCTACCAGGTCAACAAAAAGACGCTGCAAGAACGCATGGCCGAGCTGGTCCATGAAAAAAAGATCGAAGGCATCAGCCATATTCAGGACGAGAGCGACAAGTCCGGCATGCGCCTGGTCATCGAGCTCAAGCGCGGCGAAGTGCCCGAGGTGGTGCTCAACAACCTGTACAAGCAGACGCAGTTGCAAGACAACTTCGGCATCAATATGGTGGCGCTGGTCAACGGCCAACCCAAGCTGTGCAACCTGAAAGACCTGATCCAGGTGTTCTTGTCGCACCGGCGCGAAGTGGTCACACGCCGAACCGTCTTCACGCTGCGCAAGGCGCGCGAACGCGGACATGTGCTGGAAGGCCTGGCGGTTGCCCTGGCCAATATTGACGAGTTCATTGCGATCATCCGCAACGCGCCCACCCCGCCTGTGGCCAAGGCCGAGCTGATGCTCAAGCCCTGGGACAGCAAGCTGGTGCGCGAAATGCTCACCCGCACCCGCGCCGATGGCGGCGTGGTCAACGCCGACGATTACCGCCCTGACGGCCTGGACAAAGAGTTCGGCATGGGCGGTGACGGCTTGTACCGCCTGTCGGAAACGCAGGCACAAGAGATTTTGCAGATGCGTCTGCAACGCCTGACCGGTCTGGAGCAAGACAAGATCGTCGTCGAGTACAAAGAAGTGATGGCCGAGATCGACGATCTGCTGGACATCTTGTCGCGGCCCGAGCGGGTTGCCACCATCATTGGCGACGAGTTGACTGTCGTTAAAAACGAATTCGGCCAGACCAAGCTGGGCGCGCGGCGCAGCCTGATCGAACACAGCTCTTTTGACCTGAGCACCGAAGACCTGATCACGCCCACCGACATGGTGGTGACCTTGTCGCACCTGGGCTACATCAAGAGCCAGCCTTTGAGCGAATACCGCGCCCAAAAACGCGGCGGCAGGGGCAAGCAAGCCACGGCGACCAAAGAAGACGACTGGGTGGACCAGCTTTTCATCGCCAACACGCACGATTACATCTTGTGCTTCTCCAATCGCGGCCGGCTGTACTGGCTCAAGGTCTGGGAAGTGCCAGCCGGTTCGCGCGGCTCGCGCGGCCGCCCCATCGTCAATATGTTCCCTTTGCAAGAAGGCGAAAAAGTCACGGTGGTGCTGCCGCTCACAGGCGACAACCGCAGCTTCCCGGCCGACCATTACGTCTTCATGTCCACCTCGATGGGCACTGTCAAGAAGACACCGCTGGACGATTTCAACAACCCGCGCAAGGCCGGCATCATTGCTGTGGACTTAGACGATGGCGACTTTTTGATTGGTGCGGCGCTGACCGACGGCAAACACGACGTGATGCTGTTTTCAGACGGCGGCAAGGCCGTGCGCTTTGACGAAAACGACGTGCGCCCCATGGGCCGCACAGCGCGCGGTGTGCGCGGGATGATGCTCGAAGAAGGCCAGAACGTGATCGCCATGCTGGTGGCTGAAGACGAGCAGCAAGGCGTGCTGACCGCCACGCAAAACGGTTACGGCAAGCGCACCTCGATCGACGAATACACGCGCCACGGCCGCGGCA
>CANNNH010000136.1 GCA_947505915.1 Comamonadaceae bacterium | reverse complement strand
GCGCCCAAGGCCGGTCATGTTCCAAGGCTTGCAGCATGCAAGCAGCGGGTTGGTCACTGGTGCGGCGGTCAATCCAGGCCTGGTCTTCGGGTGAGGTGATCTTCCAAGACGCCGCACTGGGGGAGGGAATGCGCCAATGGGCGCTGAAAGCCAGGCGCGCTTTTTCACGCCGATCTTCTGGCATGGCGTCCACCAGGCTTTGGTGGGGCTCGGGCACAAACGCATCCAAATAAACCAGTGCGTCGATGCGGCTGCGCAAGGCCTCGGCCACGCCAGTGATCACCATACCGCCATAACTGTGGCCACACAAAACGACGTCTTCCAGTTCTTCGGATTGGATGAGGCCGACCACGTCTTGAATATGGGTCATCAAATTGACCTCTGGGGTGAGCAGGTGGGCACGATCGGCCAGACCCGTCAACGTGGGTGAAAAACCCCGGTGACCCGCGGCCACCAGCCGTTCACTGACCCGGCGCCAACACCATCCCCCATGCCAGGCCCCATGCACCAACACAAAGCTGCGTGTCGCGCCGCCGCCCTGGGGAATTGACATCAATGGGCGCTCAATGGCTCAAAATCTTCGACAAGAACTCTTGCGCCCGCGCACTGCGGGGTGCCCCAAAAAACTCGTCTCGGCTGCAGTCTTCAACGATCTTGCCTTGGTCCATGAAGATGACGCGGTGGGCCACTTTGCGGGCGAAACCCATTTCGTGGGTGACCACCATCATGGTCATGCCTTCTGAGGCCAGTTGCACCATCACGTCCAGCACTTCGCTGACCATCTCTGGGTCCAGCGCTGAGGTGGGTTCGTCAAACAGCATGGCCACAGGGTCCATGGCCAGCGCGCGGGCAATGGCCACGCGTTGCTGCTGACCGCCCGACAACTGACCCGGAAATTTGTTCGCATGTTCGGACAAGCCCACACGCTCCAACAGCCCCAAGGCTTTTTCGCGCGCTTCCTCTGCTGAACGGCTCAGCACTTTGAGCTGTCCCAGGGTGAGGTTTTCAGTCACGCTCAGGTGTGGAAACAACTCGAAGTGCTGAAACACCATGCCAATGCGGGCGCGCAGTTGCGGTAAGTTGGTGGCCGCATCGCCCACCGATAGGCCATCCATGTGGATGCTGCCTTTTTGAAACGGCTCCAAGCCATTGGCGCATTTGATCAGGGTGGATTTGCCCGATCCTGATGGGCCGCACACGACCACCACTTCACCCTTGTTGACCTGGGTGCTGCATTGGTCGAGCACTTGAAAGTCTCCGTACCATTTGCTCACGTTTTGAAAGTGGAGGGTTGCAGGCATGGTTGTCTTTCAGCGGATGATGGCGGTGCGCGCTTGCAATCGGCGCACACCCCAAGAGGCGAGGGAGCAAATCACAAAATACACCAAGGCGGCAAAGGTGTACATCTCCAAAAGGCGGCTGTCGCGGTTGGCGACCTTGCTGGCGGCCCCCAAAAAGTCGGTGCTCGATATCACATAGACCAGCGAGGTGTCTTGAAACAAGATGATCGACTGCGTCAACAGCACCGGCAACATGTTGCGAAACGCTTGGGGCAACACCACAAACGACATGGCTTGGCGGTAGTTCAGGCCAATGGCATAGGCGGCAGATATTTGCCCACTGGGGATGGACTGGATGCCCGCGCGCATGATCTCGCAAAAGAAGGCTGCTTCAAACAAGGTGAAGGTGATCAATGCGCTGGCAAATGCCCCCACCTTGATGGGATCTTTGCTGCCCAAGATCCAAGCACCCAACCAGGGCACCAGGAAAAAGAACCAAAAAATCACCAGTACCAGGGGCAGCGAGCGCATCAGGTTGACATACGCGCCTGCAAAATCCGAAAGGGGTTTGATGGACGACAAGCGCATCAGCGCCAGCGCCGTGCCCAGCACCACCCCACCGACCATGGACAAGGCAGTGAGGGTGAGGGTGAAGGTCATGCCCTCTTTGAACAGGTATTCCCAAGAGCGGGCAATGACGTCGAAGTCGTAGTTCATGCTCAGTGCCCCGCCTGCGGTGCTTGACTGGCCGAGCCAATGTAGCCGGGCAAGCGCAAGTGGTTCTCTAACTTGCGCATGGCCAGCACCACACACAGGTTGACCAGCAGGTAAATCAAGGTGGCGGCGGCAAATGCCTCAAACACATGGAAGCTGAACTCTTGCATGGCGCGGGCGCGGCCAGTGAGCTCCATCAAACCAATGGTCAAGGCCAGCGATGTGTTTTTGATGGTGTTCAAAAACTCCGAGGTCAGCGGCGGCAAGATGATGCGAAAAACCACCGGCAGCAGCACAAAACGGTAGGTTTGCCAGGTGGTCAGGCCGATGGCTAAACCGGCCATGCGCTGCCCTCTGGGCAGGGCCTGAATGCCGGATCGCACTTGCTCGGCCACCCGCACCGACATGAACAGGCCCAAACACAGCACCGCTGGCACCAGCGACGACCAAGGCGGCGGCATTTGCTTGATGGCGTCGCCCCAGGCCTGGGGCAGCAGCTCTGGGAACACAAAGTACCACAAGAACATTTGCACCAGCAAAGGAATGTTGCGAAACAACTCGGTGTAGGCCAGGCAGGCTTTTTCAATCGCTGGCCGGCCCAAGGTGCGCAAAGTGCCCACCAAAACACCCAGGGCCAGGGCCAGTGTCCAGGCCAACAAAGCGGTGACCACGGTCCAACCCAGACCACCGATCAGGTAGGCCAAGTAAGTGCCCGATGCACCCGGCTCGAGCTGGGCAAAGATCTGCCAATCCCAGTTGTATTTCATTTCACTGTGCGTTGTATGCGCGGGTGCGGTAAGCCTTTGGCTTCAGCCCACAAAAAAAGGGAACTTGCGCCCCCTTTTTTTGGGTGAGTTTATAAGCCTTATTCGTAGACCTTGGGGTCAGGTGAATCGGTGGGCTTGGCCATCACCCTTTTAAGGCTGGGGCTGATGGGGATGCTCAAGTTGATGCCTTTGGGGGCAATGGGCTTTTCAAACCAAGTGTTGTAGATGCCGTTGATCGCACCCGATGTCAACAAGGCGCTGACAGCAGCGTCCACCACTTGTTTGAACTTGGGGTCGTCCTTGCGGATCATGATGCCGTAGGGCTCAACCGACAAAGCCTCGCTGGAGATTTCATAGTCACCCGGTGTTTTGGCATTGGCCACCAAGCCGGCCAACAAAATGTCGTCCATGGCAAAAGCTGCGGCGCGGCCGGTCTCGACCATCAAAAACGCTTCAGCGTGGCCGTTGGCCGATACGATGCTGATGCCCAGGTTTTGCGCGGCGTTCAACTCGGTGACTTGTTTGATGTTGGTGGTGCCAGCGGTAGAGACCAGGGTTTTGCCCTTGAGGTCGGCCAGCTTTTTGATGCCCGAGTTCTTTTTGTAAACGATGCGGTTGGCCGTCACAAAAGTGGTGGGCGCGTAAGACACTTGTTTTTGGCGGTCGGCATTGTTGGTGGTGGAACCACATTCAATGTCCACGGTGCCATTGGCCAGCAGCGGAATGCGGTTGGCTGAGGTGACCAATTGGTATTTGACTTCGAGCTTGGCCAGGCCGAGATTTTTTTGCACAGCGTCTACGATGCGCAGGCACAGGTCAATCGAGTAACCAATGGGCTTTTGTTTGTCGTCGTAGTAGGAAAAAGGGATGGACGCATCCCGGTGACCAATGGTGAAGCTGCCGCTGGATTTGACTTTTTCCAGGGTGTCAGCATGGCCCACAGAGGCGGCCAAAGCAAAGGCCAAGCTGGCCACGGTGCGCAAAGAAAAGCTCATGGATGCTCCTACAAAAATGATGTCCAATCGTAGCCTAGAAATAGGCCTCGGGCAAGGATACAAAACCCCTTTTTGCCCATGGGGTTTGCCCTTGAATTCGGGGTTTATCCCTTGCCTCTTGGCGGTGCATGTGTGAGGATCAGGCACCAATCTGGGGGATGGGCATGGGCATATGGATCGAATTGGGCGTGTTTGCACTGGTGTTTGTTTTTGCCATCCACCAGTGGCATGACTTAAAAAAAGAAAAAGCCAAGCGCGAAGCTGCCCGTCAACAGCTAGGCCAAACCAACAAGGAACACCATGATTGATTCATTGCGCCGATTCAGCCCCTGGGCACTCCTTTTTGGGGCGTTCACGGTTTGGGCCCAACCCTATCCCAACAAACCGGTGCGCATCTTGGTGCCCTTTGTGGCCGGGGGCACCAGCGACATCGTGGCCCGTGCGGTGGCTCAAAAACTCAACGAAGCGGGTTACGTCACCCTGGTGGAGAACCGCCCTGGGGCCAACGGCAGCGTGGCCGCTGAGGCCTTGGTCAAATCTGCCCCGGATGGCTACACCATCATGGTGGGCTCGATCGGCACCTTTGCCATCAACATGGGGCTGTACAAAAACCCGCGCTACGACGTGATGCGCGACTTAGAAGCCATCACCGTGGCGGTGAGCACGCCCAATGTTCTGATCACGCCGCCGCAGTTTCCGGCCAACAACCTCAAAGAGTTCATCGACTACGCGCGCAAAAACCCAGGCAAGGTGTCTTATGGCTCTTCGGGCTCGGGCTCGAGCGACCACTTGTCTGCCGAGATGTTCAAAATCCAAACCCAGTCGTTTGGGGTGCACATCCCTTACCGCGGCGGTGCGGCGGCACAAACCGACATCATGGCGGGCAACATTGAAGCCTCGTTCCAAAACTTTGGCACTGTTGTCCTCTACATCCGCGCGGGCAAGATGAAGGCCTTGGCCGTCACCTCCAAAAACCGCATGCCCCAATTGCCCCAGGTGCCCACCATGATCGAAAGCGGCTTGGTCGACTTTGACGTCACCTCTTGGCAGGCTTTTGCAGCCCCCAAAGGCACGCCCAAAGACATCATTACCAAACTGCATGCCGACATGGCCAAGGGATTGCGCTCGCCCGAATTGACCCAACGTTTCAATGCCCAAGGCTTTGACATCGTGGCCAACACACCGGCCGAGGCCTCGGCGTTTTTCAAACAAGAGATCGACCGTTGGACGGCAGTGGTCAAGCAGTCGGGCGCGACCGTTGACTGAAGCAGCGCGGTTAAGTTTCCAAGCGCTTTTGCAACTGATCTGACCAGGTTTGCATGGGCAGTTTGCTGGGGTTGTCGCGCACCAGTGCCTCGGTGTCAGCCATCAGTTTTTGAGCCGGCTCAGCCAGGTCGATGGGCACGGCAAAAGGCTGGCTCACGTACCAAGGGGAGGGCGTGTACAACTCCACGCGGTTGCCTTCGGGGTCAAAGAAAT
>CANNNH010000135.1 GCA_947505915.1 Comamonadaceae bacterium | reverse complement strand
GAAGATCTGAAATCTTGGATGCCAAAACAGGATCAACTTTTGAGAGCTGATTGAGGGCTTCACCAATGATTTCAAACTTTCTTTCGCAGGCCGCTTGTGCCATTGAATTTGAAGCATATGTACTGCTGTTCAGATCAGCAACAAAAGATTGAATAGCTAAAGCTGACTCGCGTACGTCCCAAAGAAAGGCACGAGGGTCATGCTGCATAAACAGATTCTCGATTGCGTTTGATGCTGTTTAGCACGTAAGGATTAACGATTGCTTCAGGTTCAAGCAAATCTACATTTCTTCCAAGTAAATTTTCAAGTTCAGTTTTGATGCCTATCAATTCACCAAGTCCAACTTTTACCTCGGGGGCAAATTCGATTAAGAAATCAGCGTCACTGCTAGCTGGGTTGAAGTCATACTTTCGAGCAGCAGAGCCGAATACATCCAATTTGCTAACGCGGTAGCGTTTGCAAATAATGGAAATATCGTGTTTGTACTGATCTAAAGCAGGATGCATCAAATTATTTTAACTTCTAGGTGTGCTGACTGTATAAGCAAAGTTTTACTTTACTACTTCTATAGTACCCTGAGTACCGAGGAAGCAACTAAGTCAATGAATTCATTGATGAAAGTAGTGGTCTAAAGGAGTCTTCACACTGCAGGGGTCGCAAGTTCGAAACAGTCGCAAGTTCGAAACTTGCAATGAAATTGAAAACACTTATTGTTGTGCAATAAACCGTACAAGTCAAAGAGGCTGATTTCATGAAAGTTGTCAATTTTTCAGAGGCCAGGTGCACTTGCAATGATCGTCATTTAAGCTGCTTGCAAGAACATGTCGATGTGCATCAAAGAGTAAGGGCAAGCAACTCCCCCCCCTTCAGTTCGCTCAAGCAGGCCAAGTTCTGCCAAAACCACAATGTCGTCGTGCACACGTTTCACGTCACGATTGACCACTCGAGCCAACTCACGCACCGACATCTCGCCCTTGCCCTGAGCTGCGCGAACGATGCCCCAGCGCTTGTCTGACAACTTGCCAAAGAACTGCGCTGGCGTTTCAAAGTTTAAAACTTCGCCTTGGTATGAATCAGACTTAGCCGCAACGCCCGCGGCGCGGATTGCCGCCTTCCAGTCAGGCTGCAAAGTAATGGTCAGGTGTCTTTCAGTCATGATGCTCTCCTAGTTTCTACGGCTGCAATAAAGTCTTCCAACAATTGCTCAACGCTTGAAAAGGTATACGGCAACTCTTTACCATCCATGTGGCAGTGATCGCCTTTACCTCGTTCGTTATCAAAGCCCACAATGCGCAAACCATCGAGAACATAAACTGCTCTGTATTTATAGCCATGCTCAGTGGGCGGCACGGGCTTTGGCACTTTCCAAATCACAATCTCCAAAATAGAGCCATCAGGGTTGATGTTCTTGATTGCGGTGATTCTTTGGGCTGCCATGTTGGCGATTATGCCAACACTCAATATTGTTGTCAATTACGCCAACACATGGCTGCCAATGATGTTCATTTTTGCCAATTGAGCTGCTACCTCGCCCCCGAAGAAAAGTTCATTGATGAAGTGCGAGCATAGAAATTCTAAGTCCGTTGCGAGGGCGCAACGAAGCGGCGCAGCGTTCGATTAAAGCATATCCTGATATTTATTAATATTTAAGTATTAATAAAAGAATTTACCCACATCTTGCAAAACAGAATAATTCTCATCTGGGACCTTTTTTCTGAATACATGGCCTATGCAAAGGGCTGTTTGGCACATCACCCGATCCATGGCAGAGTTTCAGGCGGTAGGCTGCATCGTCACAGCCTACCCCATAGACTTTCGCACGGGAGAAGAAACTTCTTGGACTGAGTATTCAATGGCTGGCAGTTTGATGGCTTGGCAGACGGCGTTGCATGAGTATTTGGGGGATGGTTGTTTATGGGGTTACTAGGTGAGCAATGCAATGTTGCTGTGGTTTATCTATTTTCTTCTTGTAAATAAACATAGATGTTTATAAAATAGGATTTTTCATACTATTTAAATTGAATGCCTAAAACTGCCCGTGCCATTTTGCAGATGCCGCCTGCTACGGCTGCCGCCATAGAAAAGTTGGGTGCAGATTTGGCGGTGGCGCGCTTGCGTCGCAAGGAGTCTTTAAAAACCTGGGCCCAGCGCATGGGGGTGTCGGTGCCTACGCTGCAGCGGCTAGAGGCAGGCGATCCAGGCGTGGGCATCGGCATTGTGGTTACAGCGCTGTGGCTCATTCAGCGCGATGGCGCTTTGGCGCAATTGGCTGCGCCAGAGCTAGACCAGGGGGCCATTGAGCTGGACATTAGGCAGGCCCAAGCACTTGGGCGCGCTCGTGCTCAGGCTGCTGCGCTAACGCGCAGTACGGTCCGAACACCCAGTGCCAAACAGGGTTAAGCCATGCGGCTGAATGAACTATTTCTGTGGTTCTTGGCCGATCCTGCCAAGCCGCGGTATGTGGGTGCGCTCAATTTGGTGGCGGCTGGTAAGGGTGTGTCCTTGCATTACGGGCCCGATTGGCTGGCAAGTGGTTTTGCACTCAGCGAGGATTTGCCGCTCATCAACACAGAGTTTTTGCCGCAGGGGCGTTTAGCGGGGGATGCACCGCGTGCGGTGGGGGCGGTGGATGATGCGCGGCCCGACCGCTGGGGAGAAAAGGTCATTCGCTTTGTAGACAAGCCTCAGCGTTTGTCCTTGATGGAGTACTTGTATTACGCGGGGGACGAACGCTTTGGCGCGCTGGGTGTGTCCACTTCGGCCACCGGATATGCGCCCAGACCTTTAGGGCCCTTGCCAAGGCTTGAAGATGCTCAGCAATTGAGCGAGGTTGCGGCCAAGGTGGAGGCGTCAGAGCCGCTATCTGCCTTGGAGGCCCGAATCATTGCGGGTGGCGGTAGCCCATTGGGCGGCGCCAAGCCCAAGGCGCTTATTACCATTGACGGAGCACAGTGGGTTATTAAGTTTTTCAACAACGAGTCTGTGGATGCGCCTTTGGTGGAGCACGCCACCTTAACGTTGGCAGCGCTTGCAGGTATCACGGTAGCGGCCACGCAGGTGGTACGTTTGTCGGGTTTGCATGCGGTGGCCATTCGCCGTTTTGACCGTGGGGTAGGCGGTGGCCGGATTCACAGTGTGTCGGCGGGCACGGCCATTCGAGCCGCAACGGCTGCAGGGCAGGAGCCGCAGTTGGGTTATCCCGAGTTGGCGCGCTTGTTGCGCCGAGCGGGTGTGGCCATTGATGGGGCCCATTTGCAAGACGCCAGGGAGTTGTTTCGCCGCATGGTGTTTAACATTTTGATGGACAACACCGATGACCACGAAAAGAACCATTCGCTCTTGGTGGTGGCCCCTTTTCAGCACGGTCGCTTCAGGCTGGCACCGGCCTACGATATGTTGCCGGCCCATTCGGGGCAGGGTTATCAGGAGTTCATTTGCGGTGCGCAGGGGCGCGATTCAACGCTGGACAACGCCATGAGTGAATGCGATGCGTTTGGTTTGACGCCTGCCGAGGCGGCGTCTGAGGTGGTTCGTGTTGTGGCGGTGGTAAACACTTGGAAGTCGCACTTTGCCCAGCTGGGTGTAAGCCCGCGTGACATCGAAAGCTTGGCGCAGCAAATTGACGGTGACTACCTACTGCGGCAGCGGACTGGCTTTGAGCCTGGGAGATTTGTGTTGCCTAAGGGTAAGAGGTTGCGCAAGAGTCCGTTTAGGGGTGAGTGACTAAACATTCTCTAGACTAATGCCTCAAGAAGAAATTTGCAGCAGTGCCTTTAACTTGGCCTTCACATGCAGCATCACATCGGCACTCACAGAGCCCTTCTTTTTGGCATGCCGAGACCGCCAATCAAACCACATCCCCTGTATCGGGTACGTAGGCGCGAATCATCAAAAAGCTTCATTGCCAACGAGCATGCCAAAGCTGAAGGCTGAAGGCTGAAGGCTGAATGATGATTCGGCCTTCCGATACGATCAACTCCACTTTTTGCTCCAAGCTATAGCCCGCCTCTTTCAAAGTTCGCTGGGCATGACGAAAATTAAGTCAATTGCTCTTTCAGATTTGGTAAGGTAAGGTAATACCTTGAGTAATTTTTGGGAAACGACCATGACTGCAGCAACCGTTCGACCTGTGGCTATCAAGATTGACGAGGATATCAAAGCTCGCGTCAAGCGCTTGGCCGAGGCCCGTCATCGAACCGCGCACTGGCTGATGCGTGAGGCAATTACCCAGTATGTGGATCGTGAAGAAAATCGAGAGTCTTTTCGCCAGGACACGCTCAAGGCCTGGGAAGACTACCGAACCACTGGACACCATGCAAGCGCCGAAGAGGCCGATGCTTGGTTGGCTAAGCTCGAGTTGGGCCATGACATCGAGCCACCTGAATGCCACGAGTAATTTGGTCTCAAGCGGCCCTGCTGGATGTGTAGCGCCTTTACCAGTTTCTAGCACCTAAAAATTTGGATGCAGCTAAGCGCGCCGTCAACGCCGTGCGCAAAGGCTTAAATGTGCTTCAGTTGCAGTCTGCAATAGGTCGTCCCATTGATGACATGCCCACAGAATTCCGTGAGTGGATCATCGATTTTGGCGACAGTGGCTATGTGGTGCGGTACCGCATCGATTCAGAGCTTGTTGTTATTCTGGCGGTGAGGCATCAGAAAGAAGTGGGGTATTGAGGGTTGATGGGGAGAGGGTGAGTGGTACAGAAGATCATCATGTCTTATTCATATCAAAAAATGATTTGAATGAGTGAGTTAATCGCATCAGAGCTGGCTGGCGGTGGCGCGCTTATGGCGCCATTCGGTGAATCGCGCCATAATTGCGCCACCATAGCCTCTAACTGCGCCACATTGCCATGTCATCCACATCAGACTTACTAAAGAGTATCCGAGTATCCGAGAACGGATTGACGCTGGCTGAACTGCTGAGCGCGAACACTGGCATTGCCAGGCGAACAGCACAGCGCTTGATCGCAAAGCTTATTGAGAACCACCAAGTTACTGCAATGGGCGAAGGCAGGGCCCGGCGCTACTTTCATGCAGATAATCATGCTCAAAATGGTACATCTGCTACGGCTGAAGAAGGTTTCCCGCCCTATATTCCAATGTCTGCCGATAGCCTGGACATCCTTGCGTACATTGACCAGCTGCCAAAAGCGCGCAAGCCAGTAGGCTATCAGCGAGAATTTTTGGATGCTTACCGTCCCAATGAAACTTGGTACTTGTCGGAGTCGCTGCGTCGTCAATTACACAAGATGGGTAGAACCGCTGACG
>CANNNH010000134.1 GCA_947505915.1 Comamonadaceae bacterium | reverse complement strand
TATTGATGTCGGTTTGCCCGCATAGTGCCATCGTGGTGTCAAGCTCCTTGTAGATGATGTCCAGTGCCTTGGTCACGCCGGCCTGCCCCATCGCGCCCAGGCCGTAGATGTAGGATCGACCGATATAGGTGCCGCGTGCCCCGAGCGCGCGGGCCTTGAGCACGTCCTGGCCACTGCGGATGCCGCCATCCATGTGAACCTCGATTTCTTTACCGACCGCCGCAACGATGGCCGGCAGGGCACGGATGCTGCTGTCAGCGCCGTCGAGTTGGCGCCCGCCATGGTTCGACACTATCAGTGCATCGGCACCGGTGCTGACCGCAAGGCGTGCGTCTTCAGCGTCTTGGATTCCCTTGAGGATCAACTTACCGCCCCAGCGCTTCTTGATCCATGCCACGTCGTTCCAGTTCAGCGTCGGGTCCAACTGGCTGGCGACCCACTGCGACACCGATCCCATGTCCTCGATGCCAGGTACATGGCCGACGATGTTGCCAAAACCGCGCCGCTGCGTGCTCAGCATGCCCAAGCTCCAGCCTGGTTTGGAAACCATGTTGAGCGCATTGGCCAGTGTCAGCTTGGGCGGCACACTTAACCCGTTCTTCAAATCCTTGTGGCGCTGGCTATTGATCTGCAGATCCAGCGTCAGCACGAGTGCCGAGCAGCTGGCTGAACGGGCGCGCTCGATCAAACGCTCAATGAAATTTCGGTCCCGAATCACGTAGATCTGAAACCAGAATGGGTGCTGGTCTGTGCCAACGGCCACGTCTTCGATAGAGCAAATGCTCATGGTCGATAGGGTAAATGGCACGCCGAAAGCCTTGGCGGCCCGCGCCGCAAGAATCTCGCCATTGGCGTGTTGCATGCCGGTTAGCCCGACCGGTGCCAGAGCCACCGGCATCGCTACTGGTTGCCCGATCATGGTGCTGGCGGTGCTGCGGTTCTCCATGTTGACGGCGACCCGCTGGCGCAGATTGATTTTCTGGAAATCAGACGCGTTGGCGCGGTAGGTGCTTTCGGTCCAAGAGCCGGAGTCGACATAGTCGTAGAACATGCGGGGCACGCGCTTCTCCGCCAGAGCGCGCAGATCCTCGATGTTGGTAACGACCGACATGACCGGTGCTAGCTGGCTGGCTTTGGCCCTGTGCTTGCTGCCGCTGGTTCTGCCGGGTTCGGTTGGACGGCCTCGTCCGCAATCAAGTGCTGGGTGATGTGAAAGAGCCGTCCCGTGAACAAAGGCATGATCTGCGCCATCTTGGCCTTGAGCTCCTGGCGCACCGGAAACGTGAAGGCATGGTTCATGGCCTCTACCGAGTCGTAAACCGACTCGAACGTCATGTGCAGCGATGGGCCGTTTTCTTCGATGGACTGGGCGCGCATCACGCGCACCGAGCGCACACCCGGAAAACGCTTCATCAAGGGCACCACTTCACTTGCAATAAAAGCATCAAACCGTTCAAGGTCTGCCGGCTTGACGTTGCCTTCTAGATACGCGATTCTGACAATCATGGTGGTTACTCTCTGATACCAACAGCCGGTCCATTGTCTGTTTTGCGAAGTATGGGCACGAGCATCGTGACCAGTACAAATATCCCGGTCAGTGCTTTCAGGTCAGACGGTCTCAACCCGAGGGCTAAGACAAAACCAATGACCTGGAAGTAAACAAACGCCCCCAAGATCGGCGCGAGCAGTTGCCGCCCAATCGAGTGCTTACCCAGCAATGCCTCGCCCAAAATAACCGCGGCCAAGCCGTTGATCAGTACGCCAAAGCCCAGGTTGACATCGGCAAAACCTTGTAGCTGCGCTTGCAAGGATGCGCCAAGAGCCGTTAGCACACCGCCGAGCGCCAGTCCCCAGGCTGTGTAACGCGCAACATGGATGCCCTGCGCCTTCGCCATCGGAACGCTAGCCCCAACGGCTCGCATCGCCATGCCCACCTGCGTTTGAAAAAAGACATAGAGCAACCCGGTAATCAAGACCAAGAGTGTTCCAAGCAACAGTATTTGGTTGTATTGGTTTGTGGCATGGTCACCAAAAATCAAGCTGAATACATTGGGGTGGTTGAACAGGGCCACATTGGGCTTACCCATGATTCGCACGTTGATGCTGAACAGGATCGTCAGAACGATGATGCCGCAGAGCATGGTGTTGATGTGTAACCAGCGATGAATCGACGCTGTTGCCACGCCTGCAAGTGCGCCTGCAAAGATAGCCACCAAAGTGGCTTGGACCGGGGGCATACCACCCTCCAGACAAGCAGCGAGCACGCACGCTCCCAAGGGGAAGCTTCCTTCACTGGTCAAATCCGGAAAGCTGAGAATGCGCAGCGGGATCATGATGCCAAGGGCCACCAGCGCGTAAATCAGGCCCTGGATGATGTTGATCGGCAAAAGCTCTACGAACAGCTTCAGTGTTTCCATGTCAGGCCTGCAGCAGTTGCGAATCGTTCGCCAGATGGAACCGCTCGACCAAGGCAGGCACGGTGAGCGCGTCTCTTTCTTCGCCGGAAACATCCAGAATAATTTTTCCTTCTCGCATCATGATCAACCGATTGCCGTATTTGATGGCCTGGTGCATGTTGTGCGTGACCATCAGCGTGGTCAGACGTTCTTGTTGGATGATGTTCGCAGTGGCTTCCATGACAATCTCTGCCGTGCGCGGGTCGAGCGCAGCGGTGTGTTCATCAAGCAGCAGCAGCTCGGGCACTCGCAGGACGGCCATCAAGAGGGAAAGAGATTGGCGTTGACCGCCCGATAGCAGCCCCACCTTGGCGCCCATGCGACTTTCCAACCCTAACCCAAATGAGGCCAAGCGATGGCGATAGATGTCCTTTTTGGCTTTATTCAAGCCCGGCAGCAGTCTCCGGACATTCCCCCGCTGGTCTGCCACGGCCAGATTTTCCTCAATGCTCAAAGTGCTTGCAGTACCAACGTGTGGGTCCTGAAATACTCTGGATATCCAGGCAGCTCTTTCATGGGTGGGCAGCCCCGTGACGTCGATGCCCTTGACATGAATACTGCCTTCATCAGCCATTACCTCGCCAGCGATGGCGTTCAGCAAAGTCGATTTGCCCGCCCCGTTGCCACCAATGACAGTAGCAAAATCTCCGGCATGCAGGGTCAGGTTGACCCTGTCCAACGCGATGCGTTGGTTGGGCGTGTTCTTGTAGAACGTGCGCCCAAGATTGCGGATGGCTAATTTGGATTCTGAGCTCATTCAAACACGCACTTGCAGTCCTTGAACTCGGCTGGAACCTGCAGGTTGAACTTCTTGACAAGATCTGCGTTAAATGAGGCGATGTGGTCGGCTGCGACAGGCCAATAGACTGGCAACTGCGAGGTTCGCTTGCCGGCGAAAATTTCCAGTGCCATCTCGGCGGTTTTGCCACCAATGCTCTCCCAGTCCACGCCGAAAGAAGCCAGCGCGGCTTTTTGCTTGACAGTTTGCGTATTGACAGTCACAAGCGGTACCGAAATCTGGTTGGCTGCTGCGGCAACGGCTGGAACTGCGGGTTGAAGTAGGTTCGACGGAATCAGAAAGATGGCATCAGATCCGCGCAAAGACTGCACCCGTGGACCAATGTCAGACGTTGAATCAACCGCCACCTTGCGAATCTGATAGCCCAACTGTTTGGCGGCGGCTTCGGCGGTCTCAATGGCAGAGACATCGCCGTCATCGCCTGGATTGAATGGCATGCCTATCGTCTTCAAGGTGGGGATCAGCCTGCCCATGAACTTGAAGGTGGCCACATAGTCGTTTTTGTTCGAGGTGCCTGTCATCTGGTCGCCACCTTGGGTCCTGCTGGGAACCAGTTTGGCAAGAACCGGATCGCCCAAGCCACTGAACAGAAACGGGAGGCTCTTGTTTTTTATGACGGTCTTGGCGGCCTGGGCAACGGGCGTGTTCATCGTCACGATCATGTCTGGCCCCATGGCTTCGAGTACGGTCAACAGTTGGCTGACGAGTGCTGGGTTGAAGGTGACATCCTGCTGGACATAGCGAATATTCTTTCCTTCCACATACCCGGATTTGGTCATGCGGTCCTTGAACCCATCTACCTGAGATTGCAAAGCTGGATGTGGCCCGTAGAGCGCAAATGCGACGAAAAGAGGTTTTTGCTGGGCATGGCTGATGGGTGCGAGCAAGCAAACGCTCAGCAACATGAGTGTTCTAAGCATTGGCCCAAATAGCTTCAAAAGCCACAGGTTTGTTGTGTGCGATGAGTTGTTCAAGATGTTCTCCTTGTTAAAGCTGGAAATAGAAGCGGGGGGGGGTTGGATGACAGCGACACGGACAGACCAGGCTGTTTTCCTCACGTCGGACACATTGATCTCTGCAAGGGCGCCTGGTCCGGGAGTTGAGCTGTGGCTAATTCGACTGGCATGGCGGGTAATTTCGGCTGCTGACGTGACAGATCGTAACTTAAATTTATAAATTATTGATTTATTTATTTTAGTGGTATTCCCTAGTCCGGAAGCGCTGAAACCAAAGAGGGGGTGGGTGCTAGAGCTCATCGCTGCGAAGGCAGGCACGGCGCAATTCTTGGCGCCTGATGTTGCCTATGCTGACGTTCGAAATTACCTCCCCGCTCTACCGTTAAGGCTGTTATTGATCTCTTAATATTTGTAGCTACAATAAATCGTGCGCTTCGTATTTGACCCTGACAAAGTCAAGCTGAACTTGGACAAGCACGGTCTGTCGCGCTCCTTCGCTGAAAAGTTAATCTGGGAGGAAGCGTATGTTTGGGTTGATCCACGTTATGCATTCGATGAGTTGCGAATGATTGGCCTTGTTCCAGAGGGCAACACACTGTATTTCGTGGCGTTTGTAGACCGTGGTGATGTGCGCAGAACCATTGGTTTGCGTCTTGCCGAACGACGAGAGGTGAAAAAATATGTCGAAAACATCCAGTAAGCGGGTCATCTTGATGCCATCTGTCAGAGACAACGCCAAAATTGTTGCGGCGGCTAAGGCCGATCCAGATGCCAAGCCCATGACGAAGGCGCAGCTAGATGCACTTGTGCCGATCACCGGTGCGCGAGGCAGACCAAAGTCCGAGAATAAAAAACTGCTGCTCTCAGTGCGCTATAGCGTGGAGGTCGTTGAATACTTTCGTTCTACAGGTGACGGCTGGCAGGCGCGCATGGACAGTGTGCTTCGCCAATACGTGAGCAAGCATTTGCCTCCTAACAAGGCGACATAACGGCTTGCCTGTCGCGGACACGCAGCGGCATCGTGGTGCGTTCCGAACACCGCCAACGTTGGGCAGGTGCAAT
>CANNNH010000133.1 GCA_947505915.1 Comamonadaceae bacterium | reverse complement strand
GTGAATTTATTTCTTTTGGACGGTAGCTAAGAAATCGATGAGACTTTTGATTTCTTCATCGGGAATGATGCCATTCCAAGAGGGCATTCCATAGTCTGGGCGTCCTTTGGTGATGGTGGTGAAGGCCACATCTTTCCACTCGTCTTTGTAGCGAATGGTGAGTTTGCGTAAATCACGTTCCTGGACAGGAGAGGCCCCGTTGGCGCCATGGCAATGTGAACACTTGTTGTTAAATACCGACTTGGCTTCATCCGGGCTTAACGAAGCGTTTGCGACCAGCCACTCAGGTTTTTGAGTCTCTTTCATGCCCACACGAACAAAGCCAGACTTGGCTGAAAGCTTTTGTGCAGTCACGGTGCTGGAAGGATTCAGAGGTGTCTTGGTGGTGAGCACCAAATCGATGGGTGCCTGTGTGGGAAAGCCATATTTCACGACCAACTTGGCAATTTCAGGTTGCAAATCTTGCAAAGCTTGGTTGATCTGGTCTTTCAGGCCAGGCTTGGACTTAGAAACAGCCACAGCCACTTGACCCGTCAAGCTATCCCCTCGCACGGGCAAAACTTGCCAGCGGCTGTTGAAGAGCTTGAGGTTGTCAAAGCCAGCACTTGGACCCCACATCAAGGCCAAATCCACTTCACCTTTGTCGAGGGCTTCAAACATTTGCTCATGGGTGCGGAAAGTGTTCCATGTGTAGCCTTCACGCGTGGCCAACAAAATTTGAGGTGGCGAGCCATACATCACGCCCACACGCTTTCCTTTGAGGTCAGCCAAACCAGTGAAGGTCTGACCTAACGGTGCAACGATGGCGTAGCTGAGGTTGAGGAAAGCATTGCTTTTATCAACACCCTTGACGCGGTACTGCGCATCTGCAGGCAGTGCGAAATAAGCGTCGCAGCCATCCATGGTGTTGCGCAAAGCGCGACGTTGGTTGAACGACAACCACCACACATATTCCACTGTGGTGCCAAGTCGCTTGCCAACCATTTCAGCAAGGTCTATATACAGACCCCTGTCAGCACCCTCAGATTTACTAAAGGGCAGATTGTCAGGGTCAGAACAAACACGCAAAGGTTCAGCGGCAGTGGCAAGGGAGGCGGTGGATGCCGCCAAGACCAAAGCTGCAGAAGAGAGAAAAAAGCGTGTACTGTTAAAGCCAAGCTTGAACATCAAAAAACTCCACAAAATTAAAAAAATATACTTTTAAAAGACTGTCTTAAAACCAACAGCACTTTAAAAGAAGACCTTGAATTAAAAACACCGCCCCGAAGGGCGGCGTCTAAATCACAGCTGAGATCAGTTCAAAGTGAACACGAACAAGGTACCGCCTTCAGGACTGGCAGCAACCATTTTTTCACCCAAAGCGCCGAAGAAAGCAGGAATTGACTGTGTACGGCCAGAGACGACTGCCAAATACTGTTTGCCGTCCAAGGTGTAAGTCATGGGGGCAGCAGAAATGCCAGAGCCAGTGTTGAATTTCCACAGTTCTTTACCAGTTTTGGCATCCATGGCGCGGAAAGTACCTTTGATGTCACCCGCAAAGACCAGGCCGGTAGAGGTGGTCATAGTGCCACCGTTGAAAGGGAGTTCTTCCTTGTTGAACCAGACTTCTTTTTGTGCAACGGGATCCCAAGCTTTCAAACCGCCGCCGTGGCCACCAGGGCCCATTTTGCCGAGGTCAAAGTTCACGCCCAAATAAAACTGGCCGCGTTTGTACTCTTCTTGAACACCTTCCAAGTCCATGCACAGGTTGATGGTGGGTATGTACACCAAGCCAGTTTTAGGGTTGTAAGACATGGGCATCCAGTTTTTGCCGCCGATCAAGTTGGGGCAAATGTCTTTGGCCCATTTTTTCATCTGGGGACGCTTGACGTTACCAGCGGCTTCGATGGGTGCGCCAGTTTTCAGGTCAATGCCAGTGGCCCAGTTCACACCGTTGACGAACTGCTTGGCAGAAATCAACTTGCCGTTGGCACGGTCGATCACGTAGAAGAAACCGTTACGGTTGGCTTGCATGATGACGGGCACTTTTTTGCCGTCAACAGGCAGGTCAGCAAACACGAGTTCGTTCACACCGTCGTAGTCCCATGCATCATGGGGTGTGAACTGGTAGTGCCACACGATGTTGCCGGTGTCAGGGTTCATAGCCACTACTGAAGCGGAGTAAAGGTTTGAGAACTTGCCAATGTCAGAAGAGTCATTGCCACGAACAATAGCAGACCAGGGACTTGGGTTGCTGGTGCCGTAGTACACAAGGTTCAACTTGGCATCGTAGGATCCAATGAACCAAGCAGCGCCACCGCCTGTTTTGGCAGAGTCACCTTTCCAGGTGTCAGCATGTTTTTCATTGCCCATTGGCACGGTGTGGGTACGCCACACTTCCTTGCCAGTAGCTTGGTCTAGTGCAACCAAGGCACCACGCACACCGTATTCACCGCCGCCGAAACCAGTGATGACCAGGTTTTTTACCAATGTAGGGGGTGAGGTGATGACTGAACCTGCGGTGTAGTCAACCACTTTGGTCGTCCAGATTTCTTTGCCCGACTTGGCGTCAAGTGCAGTCACTTGTGAGTCGAGGCGGCCAAAGAAAATCTTGCCATCGTTGTAAGAAACACCGCGGTTGTTGACGTCGCAGCAAGCGTATTGGTCAATCGCTTTGGGCATTTCGGGAGAGTATTTCCACTTGACTTCACCGGTTTTTGCGTTCACGGCAAAAACGTTTTTGGGTCCGAATGAAGAAGTCACATACAGGGTATCGCCCACCAAAATAGGGGTCGATTCTTGCGAACGGTTGGTGCCCAATTGCAACGCCCATTTAACGGTCAACTTGTTGACGTTTGCTGGTGTGATTTGAGATGCTTGGCTGTAACGCTGATTACCTTCGTCACCGCCGTAAATCGGCCAATTTTGTGCGCTTGCCAGTGAGGCAGCGCCCAAGGCGGTAGCCATGGCAACTGATTTAAACAAAAGTTTCATACAAAATCCTTAAGGGTTAAATAAAGAACAACAGGAATTCAACTAACTCAGATATTTTAAAGAGTTATATAAGACATAAACTAGCAGAAACCCTAGTTGGGGTATTTAACACAAGGAATTTCTCAAAAAGAAACAAGCTTGTCTTTCAGATGTAAGAAAGCCCCAAGCTGGTCGTCAGTTTGAATTAAGTTAAGGCGTGAAATCGGTGATGCGCATGCGCATTTGACCGCCCTGAAAAAATTGGGCTGTGGTGGGCTCATCGCGCTCGAATTGCGCCAAACCCACGCCTGGGCAATACCACTCCCTTGTCAGCAGGGGGGTTGGTTTATAGGTACGGCCATCGTCATGCCAAAGCATCATCTCCATTTGCCCGTCAACACGCACACATTGCTCAAAGCGACCTGCTGGCGTATCAAGCGATACATCTTTGGCAGCGACAACGTAAGTCATGGGAATGCTTTTGTATTTATCCACATAACGCATTTCAGCCGGTGACTCGTTGCGGCGGCGTAAAAAATAAGGCAGGGTGTTGTGCTTCCATTGGGCGCCTATAGCCACATCGCTGGGCAAAACCTGGCGTGGTTCCTCATCCATCACGGCTTGCTCTTGCAGCGGTGACTTCATTGCGACTCGGCCCACACCCTTGTCAGTGATTTGAAACCAGTATTCATGGCCATTGCTGCTGCGACGCAGCCAAGCAGTAGAACCGTCAGCCAAAGAAGCGCTGCCCAAGTTGTGAAACGCCATCGTTTGCTTGACGGTTTTGCCTTCGGGGTCGTCGTACACCGTTTCAATTTCATAGGTCCAACGCTTGCCGGCGCCCAGTGGAAACAAGGGGTTGTCATTCGCAGGCTTGTCACAGGCGGTGAGAAAAAGCAGGCTGCAAGCAGCAAGGATGAAGCAGCGCATGGTTATTTCTCAGGGACTTGAGGTGTGGGCAAATCTAAAATCTTCACCTCTTGTTCATCGGTCCCAGGGTTGAGCCAGGTAGGACCTTTGCCGTTACCTGCTTTAGCCTCAGCAGTGCCCATTTGAGGCACACCTTCACGGCCTTTTTTCATACCGTCGGCAATCTGCTCGTGGAGGACGCGGGTGTAGGGGAGTTGGTAGGCACGCGGGTGCATCACACTTTTGCCTTCTTCAATGGGCGTGACCCACATGTACAACGCGCCAGGGAATTTCCCGCGAGGTTCATCCACGATGGCGGCAATCATCACAAAGCGTGGTGGCAAAGCGTCTGTGCTGGGCAAACCCAATAAGGAATGCACACTGGCAAAACCAAAGAAATAAAACCCCGTCACGCCAATGGCCAGCAAGCCTTTGAGCCAACGCGGCCAGTGTGAAAAAACCAAGGCCAATGCCAGTAAAAAAGCAAAGATAACGAAGACAAGAATAAAGGTAAGCGACATATTAAAAAGACTTCACAAGAATTTTGGGGATGGTGTTGACGTTATCAACACCGCCATTGGGCGTGACTGTAAAGCGAGTCATGGTGACCTCTTTGCCACGGCTTTCCAGCGTGGCTTGACCATAGTAAACAACCTCGGCTTTGGGGTTGACCTTGATGACCGACAAAATGGCTTCAACCGGTTGGCCAGTTTTGGGGTCGTTGCGGTCAATTTCCTTGGTTTCATAGTAGTGGGCATTGACCACGTACTCGCCAGGCACGATGCTGCGAATCGTCACCACTTCTTGGCGCAAAGGGTTGATCACTTTATTCCCATTGACCATGATGGTGTTGTTGGAGTTGCCTCGGTCATCGCGGTCTAGGTGCATCAGGTCAGCCTCGCGGTTGCGAAACCAAACGCTCTCTCCCGAGGGGCCTTGCACCCACAAATCCAAATCATTGGGGTTCAAGTCAGGCCACGACAGCGTGATGATGAATTCGGCTTTGGCAGGAATGTCGCCTGACTTCAAAGCCTTGGGGTTCATGGCCAACAACGCAATGATGAAGCAAAACACAAACGCGATGAGCATGTTGAACAACATGTCGTAGAAAGGATCGACCTCAGGTTCGCGAGAGTGTCTGAGCTTGCGCATAAAAACTGCTGTTCTTAACGCGGTATACGCATGCCGTGGCGCTGAGCCTGCGCCACCAAATCATCGGCAAAGCGGTCCATGCGGGTGAGTTGAAGCCCCAGCAAGATATTGCCGACCAAGCCCACCATGGTGGTCAGCAGTGCCACGCCCAGCCCTGATGTAAGGTTGCGAAGAAGATCTTGTGCTTGGGAGGGATCAAAGCTTTGGATCTGGCCAATTTGCATGGCAAGCACTGAAAAGCCAATCACTTTGCCAAGCAAGCCAAGC
>CANNNH010000132.1 GCA_947505915.1 Comamonadaceae bacterium | reverse complement strand
GATTGCGTGCAATTGCTTTGAAGTTGATTCCTTTCAGCTACGAATGGAACCCTCGTGCCAGAGACTGGAACTGGCAGGTTAACCTGATCGGCTCCGACCAAGTCAACGCGTTGTGTATGCCAGGGGGCAAGATCGCTTTTTTTCACGGCATTTTGAACAAGCTAAACCTCACCGACGATGAAGTCGCCATGGTCATGGGACACGAAATCGCCCACGCGCTACGCGAACACGCTCGCGAACGCATGGGCAAGAGCATGGCCACCAATACCTTGTCCAAGATTGGCGGCGCACTCGCCTCGGTGTATTTGGGTGTGGACCCACGCTTGACTGACGCGGTGGCCATGCAAGGCGCGAACTTGATCAACCTCAAGTTCAGTCGCGAGGATGAATCCGAGGCCGATTTGGTCGGCATGGAGTTGGCGGCGCGTGCCGGTTACAACCCGCGCGCGGGTGTCAGTCTTTGGCAAAAAATGAGTGCCGCCAACAAAGGTGCACCGCCTCAATGGATGAGCACCCACCCTTCAGGCAGCACCCGCATCAAGGACATCGAAGCAAATTTGCCCAAGGTGGAGCCTTTGTATCAGCAGGCTGCAAAGCCTTAGGCGCAGCGTGTCTCAGGTCCCACCCACATAAGGGTTGCTGCGCCGCTCGCGGCCAAAGGTGCTCTCTGGGCCATGACCCGGTATGAACACCGTTTCGTCACCCATGGGCCATAAACGCTGGGTGATGCTGTCGAGCAAATCTTGGTGGTTGCCTTGCGGAAAATCGGTGCGGCCAATGCTGCCAGCAAACAGCACATCGCCCACAAAAGCGCGTTGGATCTCGGGTGAGTAAAACACCACATGCCCAGGGGTGTGGCCAGGGCAATGGCGCACTTGAAGCGTGTGCGCCCCCAAGGTCACTGTGTCGCCGTCAGCCAACCAGCGTGTGGGCGTGAACGCACGCGATGGGGCAAAGCCATAGCTTGCTGCGGCGTCCTTCAGGCCATCAATCCAAAACTGGTCGCCCGGGTGCGGCCCAATGATGGGCAGTTGCAACTTGTCAGCCAACTCAGCCGTGCCACCCGCGTGGTCGATGTGGGCATGCGTGATCCAAATGACCACCAACTTCACGCCAAGTTGCTTGCAAGCGCTTTGCAGCATATCGAGGTCACCGCCTGGGTCGATAATCGCCGCGGTCATACCCTCGTCCTCCCAAACCACAGAGCAGTTTTGTTGAAATGGCGTGACGGGGATGGTTTCGTAGTGGAGCATAGCGGTGACATTATGTAGGCTGGGATAGACCCAGTATTGTCACCAGCGAATAGCGTTCGTCATTCATCAAACCGACATATAGCGCGTTTAGCATTGATTTGAGTTGGCCCATTCTTTGGAGTGGCTCTAAAACCAACCTGCAAAATTGATGCACTACAGAGCTGTATTTATTTCCGATCTGCACCTGGGTACCCCAGGCTGCCAAGCCGACGCCCTCCTAGACTTTCTCAAATCGCACTCCAGCGATTACCTGTACTTGGTTGGCGACATCATTGACGGATGGCAATTGCGCCGCAAATGGTATTGGCCACAAGCACACAACGACGTGGTGCAAAAGATCTTGCGTCGTGTGCGCAAGGGCTGCCATGTGGTCTATGTCCCTGGTAACCACGACGAGTTTGCCCGTGACTTTGTCGATCACCACTTTGGCGGTATTGAGGTGGTGGAAGAGGCTTCTCACACCATGCTGGATGGGCGCAAATTTTGGTTGGTGCATGGTGACTATTTCGACGCGGTGGTGAAGTACGCCAAATGGCTGGCCTACCTTGGCGACACTTTGTATGAAATGGCCTTGCGCTTGAACCGGCATTTCAACCGCCTGCGCCGCCACATGGGCTTGCCCTATTGGTCGTTGTCGGCGTATTTGAAAAGCAAGGTCAAGAAAGCGCTGAATTTCGTCACTGATTTTGAAAATGCCGTGGCCCACGAAGCGCACAAACGTGGCTACCAAGGCGTGGTGTGCGGCCATATTCACCGCGCAGAAATTCGCACCATCAATGGCGTGCTGTATTGCAACGATGGCGATTGGGTAGAAAGCCGTTCTGCTTTGGTCGAACATGTGGACGGTAGGCTGGAGCTGATTTATTGGGACCAAGTCATGGATGAATTGCCCAACGCCAACGCCGTGGTCTTACAGCACGACCCATTGCACGTTACTGAAGCCGCTTGACCTCCCTGCTGCGACGCGCGGGCTTTGTCCCCTTGATGGGGGCGCAATTCGTCTCCGCTCTCGCCGATAACGCCTTGCTGTTGGTGGCCATGGCCCTGTTGATTGAGCAAGGACAGGCGGCGTTTTGGGTGCCTTTGCTCAAACTGATGTTCACCCTGTCCTATGTCGTCTTGGGGCCTTGGGTTGGGGTGTGCGCAGACACATGGCCTAAGCAAAAAGTGATGATGGTGGCCAACGGCGTGAAAGCCGTGGCTTGTCTGGCCATGCTTTTGGGTGTGAATCCTTTGCTGGCGTTTGCAATCGTGGGCGTGGGCGCAGCTGTTTATGCCCCAGCCAAATATGGCTTGGTCACCGAGTTGGCGCAACCCGAGCAGTTGGTCACAGCCAACGCATGGATAGAAATCAGCACCGTCAGCGCCGTTTTGCTAGGCGTGGTTTTGGGCGGGGCCTTGGTCAGCCCTGCTTGGTTGCAGCTGAACTGGGTTCAAGCGTGGGCTCAATTCCAAGGCGCACAAACTGTTTACACCGCGTCGCTGGCAATGCTGCTGGTTTTGTATGGTGTGGCAGCAGCGCTTAATCTCTTTATTCAGGGCAGCGGCAAGTTATATGCGCCTATGCCGTGGAAATTCATGTCCATTTGCCAAGGCTTTTGGCAGGACTTCAAAAGTTTGTGGACAGACCCGTTGGGCAGCATCAGCTTATCGGTGACCACTTTGTTTTGGGGTGTGGGCGCTACTTTGCAGTTGTTGGTGCTGAGTTGGGCACAAGAAAAACTGCTGCTGAATTTATCGCAGGCTGCGTATTTGCAAGCGGCCACTGCGGTGGGTGTGATCGTGGGTGCGGCGTTAGCGGCTCGCTGGGTGGCGCTGCACCAAGCCACCCGCGTTTTAGGTCTTGGTTTGGCCATGGGCGCTTTGCTGCCTCTTATGTTGTGGGTGACGCAGTGGCAGACGGCTGTGCTGTTAACCACCTTGCTAGGCCTTGTCGGCGGGTTTTTTGTGGTGCCTATGAATGCCTTGCTTCAGCACCGTGGTGTGGTGTTGCTCAGCGCTGGACGATCAATTGCCATACAGAATGTGAATGAAAATGCCAGCATCTTGGCGATGATGGCCGCCTACAGTGGCTTGCTTTACTTTCACGCAAAAGTTGAAGATTTGATTTTGGTCTTGGCCTTTTTGATGATCGCAGTCATGGCCCGTGTGCTTTGGCGACACCTGTCGCTTAAGACGCCATCTGCTTAAACGGTTGCTTAGGGTGGTAGTTGCATCAGGGCTTGACCCATGCGCAAGACGCGGCCGTCCTCTATGCCTGGCGCGAATGCAAAGTCGGGTGGTGTGAACACCAAGATGGTCGAGCCGTGTTGAAACCAGCCAAGCTCCTCGCCCTTGTGAAAGGCCGCGTTGCAGCTCATCACAGCAGGGCCCTGATAGCGGGTGTGCAGCAATGTGTCTAGGGCGTGTAAGCGAATGCTGGCCACCAGCACGGCAGCCACTGGCACCAAAGCGACGGGGTGGCGTTGCGCGCCAATCTCCATCTCCAACAGGGCACGTTCGTTTTTACAAAAGAGTTTTTCCACGCGTTTCAAAGCAATTGGGTTGACGTTCCATGTGTCACCAGAAAAATATTCCATGCGGTGCAAGCGCCCATCATGGGGCGCATGAAAGCGGTGGTACATCGACGAGGTGATGCGGATGGTCAGGTATTTGCCGTTGTGCCAAGGTCCGTGTTCAGCGCTGGCACCGAGCAGGTCTTGCAAGGTGTAGGGAAAGCCTTTGGCTTGGAACAACTGCCCGTCTTTGACCTCGCCCATGGCGCCCACGATGCCATCACAGGGACTCACCAAGGTGTTGGCGTCTTCGTCGATCGGGCGAGCCCCTGGGCGCAGCTGGCGAATAAAGCAGTCGTGCAGGCTGTCAAAGCGCTGCTCTTTGGCCTCGGACAAATCCAAATCGGCAAACTGCCGCCATACCCAAATGGACGCCTTGGCCAGCAAAGGATGGCGCAGCTGGCTGAACCAACCCATGAAATGCGTCAATGCCACGCGGGGAATGCGGTTGGTAAGCAAAAAGTTCAGGTCCTCGTTGGCGACCAAGTTTTGAATATGTTGTCGAACAGTCATCATTTTTTAACCTTAGTGACATACAAAAGGGGTTTTCGAAAGGTAATACATGGATACATATGAAACAGGTGTCTCAGTGGTGTTGGGCTTGGTGGCGGCGATGGCGGCTGCCGTCTTGCTGCAAAGAGTGGTTCAACGCTTGCAACTGTCGTTTGCCAAACACCCTTCCTTGGGTGGACACCTGCGTATGTCTAAGCGCTTTGCCCACTGGTTGCCAGCCTACAGCTACAGCCCTGAGACTTGGTTTTCGGTCGACGGTGCGCCGCCAGACATTGCCCATACACGCCACACTGCCCTGAACGAATTGGGCGTCAAGCTCAAAACAAGAAGTCCTTTGACGCTGTCGCACACCGCTGCGGCCAAGCCCATGATCTCCGATATGCAGCTCACCAGCCAGTACCGTGTGCCCTACCAATTCCGAGAACTGCTGACGCAGCACTTGCAGCTGGGCGGTTTTTGGCGTTCTAGCCAAGGCGTATGGCTCACTGACATGGATGGCAACAAGTTCATCGATGTGTCGGGTTCGTATGGCGTGAATTTGTTTGGCTACGACTTTTACAAATCCTGCATGGCCGAAGGTGCAGCCATGGCGCAAGACTTGGGACCGGTTCTGAGTGGTTACCACCCTTGTGTGTTGGACAACGTCAAGCGCTTGTGTGCCTTGTCGGGCAAGGACGAGGTGTCGTTTCACATGTCGGGCACCGAAGCGGTGATGCAAGCCGTCCGTTTGGCCCGCTACCACACCAAGAAGCGAAAAATTGTGCGCTTCACAGGTGCTTATCACGGCTGGTGGGACGATGTGCAGCCAGGACCAGGCAACCCCATGCCGCCGTCTGGCGACACCCTCACCTTGAACGATATGCATGCCAACACCTTGCGTGTTTTGCGCAACCGCAAGGACATCGCCTGTGTGCTGATCAACCCTTTGCAGGCCATGCACCCTAACCGCGCTGCACCCACTGACAGCACCTTGATCGATGGCAAGCGCTCTGTGCATTACGACCGGCAAGCCTATGCCGATTGG
>CANNNH010000131.1 GCA_947505915.1 Comamonadaceae bacterium | reverse complement strand
GGTGCATTGCACAAAGGCTCACTCAGCTTTGTGTCGCAAGCGGGGTTGGCCGGCGGCATTGGTGAACGCTACGGCCTGCACAAAACCTTGAGCGCAGTGAAAAACATCCGTGGCGTTGGCAAGCGCCACATGCTGCACAACGACTACACGCCGCACATGGATGTGGACGCGCAAACCTATGCGGTGCGAGCCGATGGTCAACTGCTCACCTGCGAGCCCGCCAGCGTGCTGCCCATGGCGCAGCGGTATTTCCTGTTCTGAACATTTTGTCCAAGGTATTACCGTGGTAGTATTTCGAATCACTTTCCCAATGGAGTGCTGCCATGGCGACCCTGTCTGTCAAACTGCCTGAAACCACCAAGTCCAAATTGCAAAAGCTGGCCAAAGCCCAAGGTGTCACCGCCCATGCACTGATGGTCTCAGCCATTGAAACCGCCCTGAACAAGTCAGACCAACAAAGCAGCTTCATGCAAAAAGCCCTGTTGGCGCAGAAAAAGACTTTGAAATCTGGTGAAGCTTTTGATGGCGATGCACTGAGTGCATACTTGAAAGCAAAAGTCAGGGGCGAAAAAACCAAACGCCCCACGCCCGTTCAACTCAAATCCATCAAATCTGCACAAGCATGACGCGATGGTTGGTCAGCGTTGACGCTGCACAAGACTTGGAAGAATTGGTTGATTTTTTGCGGGCCCATCAAGCTGAATACGCGGTTGAAACCATCGATTTGATATTGAATGCATTGACCATTTTGGAACAACACCCTGAAATAGGCCGCCTGGTGCAAAACAACTTTCGCGAACTCATCATCTCCCGTGGCAAAACGGGGTATGTTGCGCTTTATGAATACGACGAAGCGGCTGATATGGTGCTGGTCTTGGCCATCCGACACCAACGCGAAGCGGGATACCACTGAACACCATGATCCATTTCTCCAAACTCATTCGCCATGGCCACGGCTTGGCACCTGTGCTCTTGAAACGCGCAACGTCCATCACGCTGGACTGGGATGTACGGCAAAAAAGCCGCTTTGAGTCCACCGACAGCGCGGGGCGTCAAGTGGGTGTTTTTTTGCAGCGCGGCCAAGTGGTGCGCGGTGGCGATGTGTTGGTGGGTGAAGACGGCTCGCTGCTCAAAGTGCAGGCCGCGCCCCAAGCGGTGCTGCGCATCACCCATTGCACAGCACACGGCACACCGTTTGACCTGACCCGCGCCGCCTACCACTTGGGCAACCGCCATGTGCCCATCGAATTGCAAGCCGACCATTTGAAAATTGAGCCTGACCATGTGCTCGCTGACATGCTGCGCGCCATGCACCTGATTGTTCATGAAGTGAATGAGAGTTTTGAGCCAGAAAACGGTGC
Organism: Comamonadaceae bacterium; assembly: GCA_947505915.1. The sequence goes on along the minus strand of CANNNH010000131.1, from coordinate 3,998 downwards.
TTATGGCGAGCATGGGGGTGGGCATCAGCATGGCCATGCACATGACTACGACAGTGACCACGGGCATTAATTGGAATCTGACCTCCATTCTTTGTTGCGCTTGTTGCAACTGGCCTCACCGGCTTTGCCTGTGGGCGGTTTCTCTTATTCAGAGGGTATAGAAGCCGCAGTTGCGCATCAATGGGTGCATGACGAAGCGACTGCACAGTCTTGGTTGATTGACCATTTGCATTTGGTGCAGTCGCGCAGTGAGTTGCCCGTCATGGCCCAAGCAATTCCTGCTTGGCAGCAACACGACGCAGCGCAGTTGAAACAGCTTAACAACTGGGTGATGCAAACCCGAGAAACTTTTGAAATGCGCTTACAAACCGAACAGATGGGACGCTCTTTGCTGATTTGGCTGCGCAACCAATCTGATGCAGAACCCTTGCGCATGAAAACCTGCGAAGACCTTCCACCCACATGGCCTTTGGCATTGGCACTTGCCCTGTCCACGCATGGTATTGCCGTGCGCCAAGGCTTGGTGGCTGCCGCTTTCGGATGGGCAGAAAATATGGTTCAAGCAGCCATCAAAGCCGTGCCCTTGGGTCAACTCAGCGGTCAACGTATCTTGGCCGCTTTGGCAGCCGAGATACCCTCAGCAGTTGATCACGCCATGCAAATGACGACAGAGAACCGCCAAGCCTTTAGCCCGCGACTGGCCATTTTGTCAGCGCGCCACGAAACCCAATACTCCAGACTCTTTCGATCATGACCACAGCTCTTCACCACATCGCCAACCGCAGCAAGAAACTCCCACCTCTTCGTGTGGGCATTGGCGGCCCTGTTGGCTCAGGCAAAACTACCTTGCTTGAATTGCTGTGCAAAGCCATGCGTGACAACTACGACTTGATTGCTATCACCAACGACATCTACACCAAAGAAGACCAACGACTGCTGACCATCAGCGGCGCTCTGCCAGCAGAACGGATCATGGGTGTGGAAACCGGCGGCTGCCCGCACACTGCAATTCGTGAAGACGCGTCCATCAATTTGGAAGCCATCGACCGCATGCTGGAAAAGTTTCCCAATGCTGATGTGGTTTTCGTTGAAAGTGGTGGTGACAATTTGGCCGCCACCTTCAGCCCCGAACTCAGCGACCTAACGATCTATGTGATTGATGTCGCTGCTGGCGAAAAAATTCCACGCAAAGGTGGCCCAGGTATTACCAAGAGCGATTTGTTCATCATCAACAAAACTGATCTTGCGCCGCATGTGGGCGCAAACTTGGACATCATGCAATCGGACACCGAGCGTATGCGAGCGAGTCCCGTAGGCGTCAAGCCTTTTGTCATGACCAACCTCAAAACACAAACTGGACTTGCAGATGTGGTGAAATTCATCGAATCAAAAGGAATGTTGTTGTCATGAAGTTTCATCGCCTATTTTCATTTGCAGTTTTTGCGTCAGTCTTCACGTTGACGGGACTCTTTTGCGCGAATGCACAAACGCAAACACCTAAGTTACAACTGCAGTTGCTGGCCCAAGACCTGACAGCCCCTATCCACTTGGAAGAGTTGCCCGACGGCAGCGGCCGAATGCTGGTGGTTCAGCAAGATGGCTTGGTCAAAGTCATGATGCCAGACGGCAAAGTGTTGCCCGAGCCATTTCTAGACTTGCGCAGTCGCATGTTCTCGCTGCAAAACGATTTTGAAGAACGTGGTCTTTTGGGTTTTGCGCTGCATCCGCAATATGCCCGTAATGGGCGTATTTTCATTTCCTATTCAGCGCCATTGCGCGACAGCGCACCCCAGAACTGGAACCACACTCGCAAAATTTCAGAGTTCACGGCCAAAATTGGCAGTGTTGGTCCGGTTGACCCACTGACTGAGCGTGTTTTGATTGCCCTAGACTGGCCCAGCAGAAAACACAACGGCGGCGGTTTGGCTTTTGGACCCGATGGCATGTTGTTCATTGGCATGGGTGACAGTGGCGCATCCCACGGTTTTGGTAAATCGGTGATTTGGGAAGCATTCAATGTGCCAGCTGAAGGTTTGATTTGGGACATGATGGCGCAAGACAAACACAGCTTGTACGGCAAAATTTTGCGCATTGATGTGGACCGCGGCTACCCAAGCTATGCCATTCCCAATGGCAACCCTTTGAACGCGTCACAAGGTAAATCCGAAATTTGGGCATGGGGTTTTCGCAACCCTTACCGCATGGCATTCGACAAGAATGGCAGCGGCGACTTGTATGTAACCGCGATTGCCGAAACCCTGTGGGAAGCGGCTTACCGCGTCAAACGTCCTGGTAATTTTGGTTGGCCTTTGATGGAGGCCTCGCGCTGCGTAGATCGCTTACAACCACGCAAGCCCCCTGCGCAGTGCGGCCGTCAAGGCGCAGGCGGAGAACCTTTGCAAATGCCTGTGGTCGAGTACCCCAATATGCAGGTCAATCACCCAGACTCCGCGCTCAACACCAAGGGCGTCGGAACTGCGGTCACGGGTGTTCGCATGTACCGAGGCCCAACCATTCCCTTGCTGCAAGGCAAGCTTGTGGTCGCCGATTGGAGCGCCTCGTTCAAACAAGCATCGGGGCAACTCTTTATCGCAACACCCCAAACGCAAGTTGACAAGCAATGGCCTTTGGAAAAAGTTGCACAAATTGAAAGCCGCATCATCAGCTTGGCCGAAGACAGAAATGGTGAAATTTATGTACTGACCCATGAGGGCATGGGGCCCTTCGGCAACACAGGTAAAGTTTATAAATTGGTGGCTCAGCCATGAGGTGGCTTCGCTCTTGGCTTGCTGTTATTGCCATATCAGGTGTTTTGAGTGCTCACGCCCAAGAACAAAGCTATGGGGCAATGCTAGAAGGGTTTGACTACCCTGCCCCCGTGCAAAAGTTTGCGTTTAAATCGCAGCAACTGGATATGCACATGGCTTATTTGGATATCAAGCCAACAAAACCCAATGGTCATGTCGCCGTTTTATTGCACGGCAAAAACTTTTGCGCCGCCACTTGGCAATCAACCTATGAGGTGTTGCAGAAATATGGTTTTCGCGTCATCGTTCCCGATCAAATCGGGTTTTGTAAATCCAGCAAACCTGCGGCTTACCAGTACAGTTTTCAACAACTGGCCCACAACACCCATGCGTTGTTGAACTCGTTGGGAATATCGCAAGCAACTGTGATCGGTCACTCTACCGGTGGTATGTTGGCCACACGCTATGCCTTGATGTTTCCGCAGTCAGTCAAACAACTGGTCATGGTCAACCCCATTGGCCTAGAAGACTGGAAGGCCATGGGCGTGCCAAGCCTCACCATTGACCAGTGGTACCAGCGTGAACTTCAAGTGACCGATGAGCGTATTCGCAACTATGAGCGCATTACCTATTACGTGAATGAATGGAAACCCGAGTACGAACCTTGGGTGCAAATGATTGCAGGTATGTTTCGTGGGCCAGACAAACAAACTGTTGCGTGGCATTCAGCGTTGCTGTACGACATGATCTTCAACCAACCCGTGGTTTACGAGTTCCCCTTACTCAAAGTACCTACATTGCTGATGATGGGTGAAAAAGACAACACCGCCATTGGCAAGGACTTGGTGTCTCCCGAGATCAAAGCTCAAATGGGCCTGTATCCTGAATTGGCAAGACGCACAGCCAAGGCCATACCAGGTGCCAAATTGGTTCTCTTTCCAGATTTAGGGCATGCGCCTCAAATGCAAAACCCGCAGCGCTTTCATACGGCTTTGGTGAACAGTTTGTTGGCTTTGGAAGATTGAATCAGCGCTGAACCCAACCACCACACACGGGAAATACCTGTCCAACAAAGCAATCGGCTTTGTCTGAGCACAGATAAGCCGCAAATTCTGCGTCTTCTTCTGCTTTGACCAATCGCCCTAAAGGGACTTCGCGTTGAAGGCGTTCTACAAACCGAGGATTGGCCTGAACCTCTGGTGGAAAGTAGGTGGGGTTCTCAACAAAATTTTGTGCAATCGCATTGACTTG